>CALFSY010000250.1 GCA_937916365.1 uncultured Jannaschia sp.
CTGGCGGCGATTGCCCTGGGGGGTGCGGGTGGTTTGATCGTTATGGTGTTGGCCCAATCACAAGTATTTGCCGCCCCATTGCGCGACCGCCCCGCCGTTGGCGGATGTTGCGGGCGTAACCGTCTACCATTGCGTTGGCGATTTTGGGTTGAGGCCCCGCGCCGCAAGGTATTTGGCCAAACCGCGTTAGAAAATTTTGTGTTCCTAGGTAAATGGTTGTTGTTTGCCTATCTTTTGCAGGCCCTTTTGATCCGCTATGTGCCGGCGGATTTGATTGTTCGCCTTATTGGGGGTGATGGGGTTGGCCCCATCGTGATAGGCGCGTTGGTGGGTGCGCCTGCGTATTTGAACGGATATGCTGCGGTGCCCTTAATGGCGGGGTTATTGGAACAGGGGATGACCCCGGGCGCCGCAATGTCATTCATGATTGCAGGGGGGGTGAGCTCAATCCCTGCGGCGGTTGCGGTATGGGCATTGGTTAAACCGCGCGTTTTTGCGGCATATCTATGCCTTGCCTTTGCAGGGGCAGTATTGGCGGGAATTGCGTGGTCTGTTTATGTGTAGGGCCGATGGTCGCATGACCATTGCCGCCCTACCATATTTCAATTAAAGGTGCACAAAATTAATGTGCGGAGGCATAGCATGTATCGCGTTTGGAATTTTTTAACCCAGTATTCGCTGCTGTTAATCGGGGGTGCGATTGCCGCGTTGATTTGGGCCAACATAAATGCGGACAGTTATCACCGTTTTGTCGAATTTGTTTTGTTCGATGATTTTATCATTGGAAAACCATATGTTGATGAAAACGGAAATATCGCGCGCAAACTAACCCTGCATTATCTGGTCAACGATGTGTTGATGGCCTTGTTCTTTGCCATCGCCGCCAAAGAGGTGTGGGAAGCCATCATCCTAGAAAACGGCAGCCTGCGCGGCAAAAAGGCCGCCACCCCCCTAACCGCCGCTGCGGGCGGTATGTTGGGGCCAATTACGGTATATTTGGGCCTGGCGTATTTCCTAGGGTCAGAGACATACAGCGCCGTGGCCAACGGATGGGCCATTCCAACGGCGACCGATATTGCATTTTGTTATTTGGTCGGGCGATTGGTGTTTGGGGCGGGCCATCCGGCGGTGCGGTTCCTGTTGCTATTGGCTATCGCCGATGATGCGGCGGGTTTGTTGATTTTGGCAATCTTTTACCCCTCGGGTGAACTTCTGCCGGTATGGCTGCTGCTATCGCTTGGCGCGGCGGTTGGCGTTTTTGTGTTGTTCAACTGGTTACCTCGGCGCATGGATCGCGGAAATCAATTACGGCCCAATTCCACCTGGGTGCGCAAATATCTCGGGTTTTGGCCATACCTGATTGCCGGTTGCCTAAGCTGGTATGGATTCCAAGAAAGCGGCCTGCATCCTGCGTTGGGTTTGTTACCGATCGTGCCCACCATTCCCCATGCTGACCGCGCCTTTGGTATTTTTGCCGAAGCAGAGAAATACTTGACCGATTTGTTGAACCAAATCGAACACGCGTTGAAATATCCTGTTGAGATTATTTTGGGTCTTTTCGGCCTTTTCAATGCTGGTGTTGCATTCAGTTCCATGGGTGATGCAACATGGTTGGTTCTTGCCGGGCTATTGATAGGTAAACCGTTGGGCATATTCATCTTTGGCTGGCTTGCAGCGCGGCCCATGGGTTTGGGATTACCAGAAGGATTGCGTATGGTGGATTTGATTGTGATCGGATTTGTGGCCGCAATCGGGTTTACAGTATCGTTGTTTGTGGCATCGGTCGCGTTTGATCCGGGCCCGATCCAAGATGCGGCGAAAATGGGCGCACTGTTCAGCTTCGTTGCCGCAATCATTGCGATTGCTGTGGGTAAACTGACCCGCGTTGAAAAACGGATGATAATGACCACCTAGCGATTATGATGTAACAGGTGCTGCCCCCTGTAACAGTATCGCGTATGCACATTTTGCCCCCTTTTTCAGAGGGGGCAAAAACGCGAATGCCTCTGTTGTTAGAGGCATTTCAAGATCAACAATAATGCGGCTGTTTGTATTTACAGCGGGGTGGATACCGCCCAATGGGCTAGGCGCCCTTAATCCCGATGTGTAGGTGTTTGCCCCGAAGGCGCAAGATAGGGTTTTGTGACATCTTTTAAGGTTATGGCCAACGCTTCAACGTCAACGGCGATGGCGCCGTCCCCCGCAAAAAACACTGTGACGCGCCCTGTGCCATCGTCCCCTGCGGCCCAATCCAATGCCAAAATGGATAAAACCACATCATGGTCGGTTTGATCCAACCCCTGGCTTGCCACGTTTAGCACATCCTCAATCAACACCACCGATCGCACCCGTTCGGGTGGGGTGCGGCCTGGGTCCTCCCAACGATAGCGATTAAGCAGCAGGGCAAACTCTCGCCTGCGCCGATCCCATGTCATGTCTGCATGGTGCAGCACCGCGTCCTGCATCAAAGCAGATAGAATTTTCAAATCTTCTTCATCCATAGCGCGAATGGCCACGGCGGCCTCGCGCCCATCCTCGAATCGTGCATCCTTAGTCATCGTTGTGTATCCGCTTTATGCGCGCGCCCACGGCCGATAATTTTTCTTCGACCCGTTCATAACCGCGATCCAGGTGATAAACACGGTTGAGGGTGGTATCGCCCTCGGCCGCCAATCCCGCCAAAATCAAACTGATTGAGGCGCGCAAATCCGTTGCCATAACAGGCGCCCCTTTAAGGGTTTTAACCCCTGTCACTGTGGCCGTGCCGCCGTTAATTTCGATCTGTGCGCCCATCCGCATCAATTCGGGGGCGTGCATGAAACGGTTTTCAAAAATGCGTTCTTCCAACACGCTGGTCCCATCGGCGTAACACAACAGTGCCATCATCTGGGCCTGTAGATCGGTGGGAAACCCGGGGAAAGGGGCGGTTGTCACATCTGTGGGGCGAAGCCGCCCATCGGTGTGTGCCACCTTTAGGCCTTGGGCGGTTTGCGAAACAGTTACGCCGGTTTCCTGTAACTTTTCTGCAAAGGCCTTGACCAAGGATAAATCCCCGCCGATCAGCTCAACCTGCCCACCTGCGATTGCGGGGGCCAACATATAGGTGCCTAATTCGATGCGGTCTGGCACAACGGGATGTGTCGCCCCGGTTAACCCTGCAACCCCTTCGATGATGATTTCAGGTGTGCCTTCGCCGGTGATGTGTGCGCCCATTTTGCGCAAGCATTGGGCCAGATCGATAATTTCGGGTTCTCGCGCGGCATTGCGTAGAACGGTGGTGCCTTTTGCCAGAACCGCCGCCATCAATGCGTTTTCCGTGGCACCCACGGAGACAAAAGGAAAATCAATGATCGCGCCGGTTAATCCGCCAGCGGCGTTCGCATAAACGTATCCATCGCGCAATTCTAACGTGGCCCCCAATGTCTCAAGCGCCTTGAGGTGTAAATCAACCGGGCGCGCCCCGATTGCACAGCCCCCGGGCAATGACACAATCGCCTGCCCCGTGCGCGCCAAAAGAGGCCCCAAAACCAGGATTGAGGCGCGCATTTTGCGCACAATATCGTAATCGGCGGTGTGGTTATCCAAAGCGTGCGAAGATAGAACCAACACCTTGCGATCGTGTAGCGTCGTGACCTCAACCCCCAGGCTTTGCAGTAACACGGCCATGGTGCGAATATCCGACAAACGCGGGGCGTTTGTTAGCGTTAGGGGCGCATCGCTCAACAATGTTGCAGGCATCAAAGCCAGGCACGCATTTTTGGCCCCTGCAATGGGGATTTGCCCGTTCAGGGGCCCATTGCCCGTGACAATGATCTTATCCATACGTCCGGCCCTTATATTTTAAGCAATGAATGTTTCTATTCTCCAGCTTGTTTGGGCGGGTTGTTGGGGGGATCAACCGCCGCACGCGCGCGCGCTTGTGCTTTGCGTTTACCTAAATTTGCCTTCAACGCGGTTTTTAACCGTACCGCCCGCTCCGATTCAACCTGTTCAGTTTTTTTAAGATTGTTCTGGGCATTGGGGGAACTACGATGTGCCATGCGCACCCATCTATCCTGTCTTTTTGTAAGCGTCCAGATAACGGTTGCACAGGTCAACGCAAATCGACTAGGAACCGCACAACGACATATAAGATACAATTTTTTCGGGGCGAAACACCAATTTATGAAAATTAAGGCATTGGTTCGGGGGATTTTAAGGGTGATGCTTACCCATACAACTTAGTGCGTAATGTTATTCCGTGGTAACCAAACCACGAAAATCGCTGCCGTAGCTCAGGGGCAGAGCACTCCCTTGGTAAGGGAGAGGTCCGGAGTTCAAATCTCCGCGGCAGCACCATTTATCAAGACTGGTGTTATGTTACCCCTTAAGATATTGAGAATTTTGGAGTTCTAGCATCCTCATTTCGGGTGTATTTGAGGCGATGTTTGAAGGCGCGTTTAATGTTCATGGCTTTTATCTGCAAGTTTGCACGCACTTTGAAACGCTTCACCATTGTCACCCCGCATAAAAATGATGCAAGACCCACCTGTTTTCGTTGGGGTGCAGGGGTGTTTGCAGTTTTAGCATTCCCAACATTGTTTTTCGGATTAAGCAGTTGCGAGCAGATCGCCATTGCCGCCATGAATCAGATTACGACCACTCATTTCCAGGTGCAAGATGATCAACTGTTCATGAGTGGCGAGATCAACAACAGAACATTGGATCAGTTTGAAAATGTGATCGCCCTTAATCCCAACATAACAACATTGGTCGAACTGGAGGTGCCCGGGTCAATCGACGACAACACGATGATCGCGTTGGCCTATCGGGTGCGTGAATTGGGATTAAATACCCATTTAACGGCAACCAGTGAAATCTATTCAGGGGGTGTTGATTTGTTTTTGGCGGGCGTTCAGCGAACAATGGAACCAGGCGCAATCATTGGTGTGCATTCATGGTCCGACGGAACCAGAGATGCGAAAGATTATCCACCAGATGCGCCGGAACATGAAATGAACCGCCAATATGTTGAACAGATGTTGGGAAACGATGCCTTTTATTGGTTCACAATCTACGCTGCACCGGCGGATGATATATATATCATGAATGATACTGAAATCCGCCAATATGGGTTGTTAACACGTTAGATGGGCTAAATAGGAAGCTAATCCCAAAAACCTTTGGAAAATGTGTTTTGTAGCAGCTTCTTAAATTGGTTGCACAAATGGCACAGGGCGCTGTATGACCCTTGTCATGCACACTGGAAAGTGGTTACTTCAAAATTATGGTTAATAGAAAATGGTGGCTTCGTGCATGTTAAAATATTACGCCGCACTTCATGGAAATGGTGCCATGGATTGTTCGCCGCTGGGCTAGTGTTTTTTGCACTACTATTTGTAATCTCACATTCGGCTCACGCGACACCCCGCCAAATCCAATTTTTTGAGGCTTGGCGCGTATCCTGCCCGCAAAATACCGCAGACAGTTGCCGCGTGTGGCAACGGGTGCAAGTTAACCATGATGGCGTGGCACAAGATGTGATGGCGATATCGATTGCCCCCGCGGATCGGGGTTTGGCGCTATTGGTGCAGGTTCCGTTGGATATTTACCTTCCTGCGGATTTTGGTTTGCGGGTGGACGGGCGGCACGAACGCCGCCTGCGGTATCGGAATTGTAATGAAACGGGGTGTTGGGTGGCCGCACCCGCCGATGCGCAAATGCTTAGCCAATTACGCCGCGGAATCACCGCAGAAGCAACGATGCGTTTGGTTGAGGGCGAAACGGTGCGGATTAGTTTTTCCTTGCTGGGTTTTACGGCGGCAATGGCCGCGTTTGAAGAAATGCGTGGCAATTTTGATTAAGCCGGTGCGATCATCCTATCTTGGCGCCGTGATACTGCTAAGTCTTATGATGGTCGCCGTGCCCCCCGTCGCTGCCCAAAACTGTGTTGAGGTGCATCGTGTTGAACTGTCTGGTGTGACGCGCCTTGATGTGGCGACCTTGCAAGCGGGGTTTTCAGATCATCTGGGCTGTATGGGGATCGAAGAGCTTAACATCCTACTTGAACAGGTCACGCTTGCGTATGTGGAGGCAGGCTATATCGCCGCACGCGCCTATTTGCCGGAACAGGATTTATCGGACGGCTCGCTAACCATCGCTGTGATTGAAGGCAGGGTATCTGAGGTTGTTGTGCGCGAAAATGGCAATCCTGCGCCATCGCGCGCAACCACGGCCTTTCCCGGTATGGTGGACCGCCCGGTGGAGTTGCGCCGCCTGGAACAAGGTCTGGCGCAGATCAACCGTCTCCCGTCTAGCGATGCAACAAGTCAGTTGTCACCTGGGGCTGAGGCGGGCGATAGCATCATAGATGTTAATGTGAACCAAGCCCGCCCTTGGCGCGCCAACGTCACAATGGACAATCGCGGCACATCATCTACCGGTGAAAATAACTTTGGCCTTGGGTTTAGCTATGATGATCTTTTGGGTGTAAACGATCAATGGACAGTGTCGTATCAACGCAGCATGGACCAATCGCCACTGGCCTTTGGCACCGATACGCCGGTTGGCAATGCGTACAGTCTGGCCGGGTCGTTGCCTTATGGATTTTGGACGTTTGGTATTTCGCTAAGTGCGTCAGATTATATAATTGATATTCCTGGTATCTCGGGCGCCATCGAAAGCTCTGGTCAATCGCAAACGGCCCGTGTCTACGCCGAGCGGCTTTTGTCGCTATCTGAAACAAGCCGATGGGATGCGGGCATCGCACTACGTTGGAGCGATAATGAAAACCAAATCCTGGGCGCGCGGATCGATACCGCCTCGCGCCGGTTGACCGTTCTTGATACATATGTGCGCCATGCGCGCCCGGTTTTGGGTGGGGAATTCGACGCGACGCTAACCTTACGCAACGGGTTAGAATTTTTCGGCGCGTTTGACGATGATGACGCACCAGTAGGGTCGCCTATCGCGCAATATACGGCATTTTTGTTGGATGTTTTGTTTCGGCGCCCCTGGCAAATCGGCGATCAGGGTGTTTTATTATCATCCCGCGTGTTGATGCAGCATTCGGACGATAATCTTTTTGGGTCTGAACAATTTTCCATCGGTGGATTCGGGTCGGTGCGCGGAAGCCGCACAAGCGTGCTGTTCGGCAATCGCGGTGTGCAGTTTATCAATACGCTTAGCGCGCCTAACGCATGGGAATTTGGCGAAAATGTTGCCCTAACCCCATATATCGGCCTTGATGCAGGGCATATCTTTGCGCAATCTGAATTTGGGATCGCGGGGGGAACGTTGGCCTCTTATTCCGTGGGGATCACACTTACCAGGCCCCAATTTAGGGTTGACGCCCTTTATAGTAAGGTCTTTTCTGCGCCCAGCGCCGCACAAGTGTCTCAAAATGGGCTGTTCACGTTGCAAGCTCAACTAACGTTTTGATTGAAAGGGGCCTTCTCATGCCAGACCACAACGTTCGTTCTGCGTTATACCGCATAACCAATGGCATGATAACGTGGCTTTCGATTTTTCTACTTGGGGTGCAACCCATTTTGGCACAGGGTGTTGTGCCCAATGCAGCGGCCACGGGGGGGCTTAGCGTTACCGCCGCGCCGAATGGTGTGCCGCTGGCCAACATCGCCACCCCTAATGCCCAGGGATTATCCCATAACCTGTATGATCGGTTCAACGTTGATGCCGATGGTTTGGTGCTAAATAATACGGCAGATCACTATGCGCAAACGCAACTGGGCGGTGTTGTGCCGGGGAACGCCAATCTTGCGACCTCGGGCGCCGCACGTATCATCCTTAACGAAGTTGTCAGCGCCAATCGCTCAACCCTTGGGGGTGTGGTCGAGGTCGCGGGCCAATCCGCCGATGTGATTGTGGCCAACCCAAACGGCATTACCTGTAATGGGTGTGGATTCATTCGCACGCCACGTGTTGTCTTGACAACTGGCACACCGAATATCACCGGCGGCACTTTGGATGGGTTCACGGTTAACGGCGGGGATATTACATTTGGCGTTAATGGCGCAGACCTAAGCCAGGTTAGCCTTTTTGACATCATTTCGCGGCAGGTGACGTTTGACGGCGCGGTCACGGGCCAGGACGTTCGCGTCACAACAGGACGCAACAGTGTTGATTACGCGACAGGCAGGGTCACGGCATCGCCCGATGACGGCAGCACCGCGCCTGATTTTGCGATCGACAGCACGGCGGTCGGTGGTCTTTACGCCGGACGCATATCGTTGTTGTCGACCGAGGCTGGGGTCGCCGTGCGTGCCCCGCGCGAAATGGCGGCCAATGCCGGTGCCATGACCCTAACCGCCGATGGACGCTTGGTCATTGGCCGTGCACAGGCCAGTGGTCCGGCAACCCTTCGTTCAACCGCAGCGCCTGTCGTTGTTGAAACATCGCTCTTCGCGGGGGATGCCATAACATTAACCGGGGTATCGGCCGAGATTATTGCCGACGCCACACTGGTGACCGAGGCCGACCTCACAATAATGGCCGATACTGTGACGCTTGGCACAGGTGCCATCGCCGCGGCGGGTATGGACGGCGACGGTAATTTGGGCACATCAGGTAACTTACAGATCACGACCGATGCGTTGCTGGGGACAAATGCCCAAATAGCCGTCGCAGGCGACGCCGCGGTGCGTGCAGATACGATTACGCTTAATCAAACCTCTGCTGGACAATCGGTTTCTGTCCAAGGTGATTTGACGGTGGAAACCACAACCTTATCGACCGATGGTTCCACCGTCGCCATTGGTGGTAATGCCACGATTGTGGGCGCGCCGGACCTGTCGATCAGTGGCGGGACGTATGCAATCGGCGGCGACCTAACTGTTGAGGCGGATACTCTCACCACCACGGCTACGTTAGAAACGGGGGGCACGGCCAGCCTCACAACACGATCGGGTAATCTTTCTAATTCGGGTACTGTTGATGCCGCGGCCATTCTTACCATCGCATCCGCCGGTGATCTTACAACCGCCGGCGCTTTGACCGCGGGCCTTACAGGAACGCTGACGGCCACGGGCAATCTTAACAATTCGGGTTCGATTGTGACCGCCGGTGCGCTGACGGGCACGGGCGCCAATGTCTTTAACTCCGGTCCTTTGGGATCATCGGTGGACGATTTCACGCTCACCACCGTGGGCAATATAACCAACACCGGTTTGATTTATAGCGGCGCGGATCTTTGGCTTAATCTTGATGGCGCGCTCCAAAACAATGGTGCAGACATCATCGCAGAGCGCGGGATCACCATCGTAGGGGCCAGTGATGCGCGCGCGACCTCTGTCCTAAACCGTTCAGCCAATATTGAGGCGATCACAGGTTCGATCTTGATTGCGGCGGCGGTGGTTGAAAATAGCCAGCCCATACCAAATGTCGTGCCTGAAACAACAGTTACAACACGCGAAGGTGCGGCGGCCGATTTTCCAAACATCAGCCACCCTGAAAATACATCGCGCGTGGTGGAAATCACAACAACCACACGAATGGTTGCCCATAATCCTAACAGGCCGTCGCGCATTTTGGCAGGCGATGACCTGACGATTGATGCCTCAACCATCACCAATACGTATAGCCAGATTGCCGCGAATGGCGATGCCACGCTTACCGCAGGTACTGTGACCAACACTGGTCAAGACCTGATTGAAACAGTCGTCACCGAAACAACCTCGCACTATAGCGAACGTTATTGTAAAAGGCGCATTTTTGGGTTTTGTCTTAGCCACGGCACACGCGATCTGACCCGCACCCAAACCGAAACCGATACATTCACCAGCAGCGCCGTGTTTGCCACGATCGAGGCCGGTGGCACACTGTCGGCGGCGGTTTCGGGGTATCTTACCAACAACGCCGTGCGCGGTAACGCCACCCAAATTGGCCTATCCTCGGGCGCGCGCGCATTGGCCACACCGCCGTTGATCGGCACCGTTAACCCCAACGTTATCTTAAGCCGCCCCGCGTTGTTTCGGCCTTCAAACACCCCGCGTGGGCCATTTTTGATCGAAACGCGCCCCGAATTTG
Source organism: uncultured Jannaschia sp. (assembly GCA_937916365.1). GTDB lineage: Bacteria > Pseudomonadota > Alphaproteobacteria > Rhodobacterales > Rhodobacteraceae > JANSYL01. The sequence continues at coordinate 10,024 of CALFSY010000250.1, forward strand.
TGGACCTGGCGCGTTTTCTATCCTCGGATTATTTCCTAAGCCGTATCGGCACCCAAACCGGCGGCTATAACGCCAACCTAACGCAGCGCCGTTTCGGCGACGCGTATGTTGAGGCGCGCCTGATCCAGGAACAAATGTTCGCCCTAACCGGCCGTCGCACGGCCAACGATCCCGCCACCCTGCGCGCGGTGATGCAACGGCTGTATGACAACGCGCTCGATAGCGCGCGGGCGCTGAACCTGACCCCGGGCGTGACACTGTCGCCCGAACACGTGGCCGCCCTCACCCGGCCCATTATCTGGTTAGAGGAACAAACGATCAACGGCCAACCGGTGCTGGTGCCCGTGGTTTACATGGTGTCCAATGCCATCGATCCCGCGTCGCTGGCCGGGGCCCAAATCGCCGCGGCGCAAATCGACATTACCGCCGGGGCCACCGCAAATTCGGGCCGGATCGACGGCACAACCGGCGTGCAAATCACAACCAACACCGATCTTGCCAACACCGGCGGCCAAATCGCATCGGACGGTGACGTTACGCTGAACGTGGGCGGCGCCCTGGGCAACGTATCGGGCCAAATCACCGGCCAAAACGTGGGCATTACCGCCGGATCGGTCGACAATTCCACCGCCGTGATTCGCGACGATACCCGATTCGGCACCGCCGATCGCGCTCAGGCCACCGCCGCCATCTCCGCCACCGGCAACCTGACCATCACGGCGGACACCGACATCACCGCCCAGGGCGGGCAATTTGACGCAGGCAACACCGCCACCCTGTCGGCGGGGGATAACATCACCATCGGTGCCGTCACCCGCGACACCCTGCGCACCCAAACATTCGACGGCGGCCACGACATCACCCAAACCCGCACCAACGATCTGGCCGCGGTGCGCGCGGGCGACAACATCACCATCACCGCAGGCGACGACATCACCATCGCTGGG
>CALFSY010000251.1 GCA_937916365.1 uncultured Jannaschia sp.
GGGTTAAAATGCCTGTCCCTTACATGCCAGAATATACGCAGGTGCGCCAATGATCTGCGGTGTTTAATGGGGCAAAAACGACAAGGGGATGTTTGAAATTTCAACAGTGATGATCGTTATGCCCCGATGCTTCGGCGCAGCATGGTCATACCCGCCCACAGCAATAAAACCGGTAACACTAGGGTGCGTAATGCAAACACGCCGATGATTGTCAAACTGGCCGTGAACAACGCATCCGCCTCGCGCAAGAAATATCCAATCGCTTCGAAATAACGTTCGGTTGTTGCAACGGCATCGCCTACACCCCCCGCCAGGGCCGCAAACCCACCCCCCAAACGGCCCAGAAATCTGGGGTTATCTTCGGTTGTCGCGCCGCCTTGGGTAACATCGGGCCCACTTGCGATGTCTGATCCGATCAGGGCCGCGGCCTCTGCCTCAATCGCATCTAACACTGCGTATGCCTCGGCTACACGTGCTTCGGTCAGGCGCTCACCCAAATCGACGCCTACTGCAAACCCCAGTGGTAAAATAATGCCCAACGCCGCGCCCAGCCGGGTGGCGCGCAAGGCCATGGGCCGAATCATTGCGGTGCTTTTTCCAAAGCTGCTAAAAAATAGGCCGGTTAATCCTGCGCCTAAAACAACCAACCCCAACCCTGCCACGGGGGAAAGCCCCACATTAACCAATGCCGCCCCGGCGGCCACGGCAAACACCACATCGGCCACCCGTTCCACAGTGTCGTCAACAGGTTCAAGCACCTTTAGCGGTTGCACGCCCACTTGCGCCCCGACAGAGGCGCCAACCTCGACCTCTTGTGCCGCAGAAAGGGCCGCGTTGATGACCCGCAGGGATACATAGACCCCCGCCGTGGCGGCCGCGATTTCAGCTGCGGCAAATTCGGCGGGGGGAACAACCGGGTTAAACCGTGTGACCCCGGACAATTCCAACGCCCCAAGATAAAAGGAAACCCCCGCCAAAATTGCCAAAATTGGCACGCGAATATATCTTAGCATGGCCTTATATCTCCGATAATTTCTAAACGTGTGGGGTGTATGATAAAACTGGTTAACACGTTTATCCATATATCTTTGATATGCCCTAGGTTAGGCGGCCATGGCAATGTTTGAATTTTTTACCCGACCCACACGGGCATGGATCATTGCGGCCCGGATTGCCCCAGGTGGCCGGATCGTGGGGGTCAAACCCTGCGATCAGGGGTGTGTGGGTGTTTGCATCATCCGCCGCTGTTGCGGTATCTAATGCGCGTTGATTGGCTTGTTGTTGCGCTTGAAATTGGCGGATCAGGTTCTCTTGCTGTTCGGGGGTTAGCGGTTGAATCCGTGCCAATTTTTCGGTGATGTCGGCGCGCAAACTTTCAAGCATCCCTTCAAACAGTTGAAAGGCCTCGGTTTTATATTCATTCAACGGATCGCGTTGTGCATACCCGCGAAATCCCACCACCGATCGCAGGTGTTCAAGTGTTAGGATGTGTTCGCGCCATTTTTCATCAATGGTTTGAAGCAAGACCTGTTTTTCGATATTGCGCATCTGTTCGGGGCCGAATTGAACCGCTTTTTTTGCCATGAATTCATCGGCAGCTTTTTCCAAACGATCGCGCACGATGTCTTGGTCTACGCCGTCCTCTGCGGCCCAATCGGGGGCAGGCACATCAATACCCAATGCTTTCGCAGCGTTGGTTTGCAGGGCCTCAACCTCCCACTGATCGGCATAGGTTTTGGGTGGCAGGTGGGTACCGACCATGTCGTCGATCACCTGGTGGCGCATATCGCGCACGACCTCGGCGATGTCTTCGGTGCCCATCACATCGCGGCGCTGTTCAAAGATAACTTTGCGTTGATCGTTCATAACATCGTCGAATTTCAACAGTTGTTTGCGGATGTCGAAATTGCGACCTTCGACCTTGGCCTGTGCCCGTTCCAAGGATTTATTCACCCAAGGGTGGACGATGGCCTCGCCTTCTTGCATCCCCAATGTGTTGAGCATTTTATCAAGCCGTTCAGACCCGAAAATGCGCATCAGGTCGTCCTCAAGGCTTAGAAAAAACGCGGATCGACCGGGGTCGCCTTGGCGGCCCGAACGACCGCGTAGCTGATTGTCGATGCGGCGGCTTTCGTGGCGTTCGGTGGCCAAAACGAATAGACCGCCGGCGTTTTTGACCGCGTCTTCGTCTGCGGCATGGGCGGTTTCGATTTCGGTGCGGATGTCATCTGGGTTGCCATCGGGATTGTTGGCGATTGCCTCCATCACTTTGAATTCCACATTACCGCCCAATTTGATGTCGGTGCCGCGCCCGGCCATGTTGGTGGCGATGGTTATCGCGCCCAGTTTTCCAGCATCGGCAACGATCTGTGCCTCTTGTTCGTGTTGGCGCGCATTTAGGATGTTGTGGGGCAAATTGGTTTTGGCCAACATTTGCCCCAACATTTCGGATTTTTCGATCGAGGTTGTGCCCACCAAAACGGGTTGGCCTTTTTCGTGTGCCGCGCGAATGCGATCAACGATGGCGTCGTATTTTTCGCGACCTGTGCGATACACTTGGTCGTCTTCATCATCGCGGGCAACGGGGCGGTTGGTGGGAATTTCCACCACGCCCAACCCGTAGATTGACATAAATTCTTCGGCCTCGGTGGCGGCGGTGCCGGTCATTCCGGCCAGTTTTTCGTAAAGCCGGAAATAATTTTGAAACGTGACGCTGGCCATTGTGATGTTTTCGGGCTGTATTTTACACTCCTCTTTGGCTTCAATCGCCTGGTGCAATCCATCGGACAACCGCCGCCCTGGCATCATGCGCCCGGTGAATTCATCGACCAAAACCACCTCGCCCCCGCGCACGATATAATGTTGGTCTTTGAAAAACAGTTTGTGTGCCCGCAAAGCATTGGTGACGTGATGCACAATGGTGGTGGATTCAGGATCATAAAGGCTTTGATCATTGGGCAACAAACTTGCGGCACGTAACCGAGTTTCTAAAAAATCGTTGCCCTCATCGGTAAAGGTGGCATTACGGGTTTTTTCATCAAGCGTGTAATGATCGGCCTGCAAATCGGGGATTACTTTGTCGATAGAGACATAAAGATCGGATCGATCTTGTGATGGGCCTGAAATAATTAGCGGTGTGCGGGCCTCATCAATCAGGATCGAATCAACCTCGTCAACGATGGCAAAATGCGCGGGTCGCTGCACCATTTCGGCCAGCGATGCGCGCATGTTGTCGCGCAGATAATCAAAGCCCAGTTCGTTGTTTGTGGCATAGGTAATGTCGGCGGCATAGGCGCTGCGTTTTTCCCCGTCTGGTTGGCGGGGGTAAACAACACCTGTGGATAATCCCAAAGCGGTAAATACGTTGCCCATCCATTCCGCGTCACGTTTCGCCAAATAATCGTTGACCGTGACGATATGAACGCCCTTGCCCGTTAAGGCATTCAAATAGGCCGGAAATGTTGCAACCAACGTTTTGCCTTCGCCCGTTTTCATTTCGGCAATGTTTCCGCGATGCAAGAAAATACCACCGATCAACTGCACATCAAATGCACGTAGGCCAAGCGCACGTTTGGCGGCCTCGCGACAGTTGGCAAAAGCCTCGGGCAGAATGGCATCCAAACTTTCGCCATTTTGGGCCCGATTGCGCAATTCCGCCGTTTTCGATACGATTTCGGTGTCGCTTAACGTCTCAAAATCGGGTTCCAACGCATTGATTTGATCCACAATCGGGCGAACGGATTTTATTTTTCGATCGTTGGCTGTGCCGAAAATTTTTTTTGTGATCGGCCCTAAGCCAAGCATATCTTCCGCCTTTTCATTAGACCCGCCATAAAAACAGGCCATATCCTCAATCATGTTTCAATCAGGGGGCAAGTGGCAAGTGGGTTGTTTGGCGCATCGTCCCGATTTATCAGCAGTGATGAACACGGTCTTACCCAATAAAGCACCGAAATGCGACATAAGGGGCGACCTTTGAACTGTCAACGCAGGCACCACTGCACGCCTTGGTGAAAGGATAAATTCATGCGTATGCGATCAATATGGCCTGGCCTTATTATTATAGGCCTGGGGATGATAACGCCCCCAACAGTTGTGGCCCAAAACCAAAACGTTACGTCCGACACCGTCATGGCAACTGTTGGCGGGGTGGATATAACATTGGGTCATATGGTTGCCGCATGGACCATGTTGCCCGAACCATATTCAGACGTGCCAGATCAATTTTTGTTCGACAATATCTTGGACCATTTGATCCGCCAACAGACATTGGCCAACATCGCCGAACGCGATTTGACGCCGCGCATGGAATTGACGCTAGAAAACGAACGGCGCGTGGCCGTGGCCGCAATGTTGTTAGATACCATAGCGGCAAACGCCTTAACCGAAGATGCCTTACAGGCTGAATATGAATCCATCTATGCCAACGCAGATGGGGTAGAAGAATTGAACGTATCCCATATTTTGGTTGAAACTGAAGCCGAAGCGCAGGCGCTTATCGACGCATTAAACGATGGTGGCGATTTTGCAGAACTTGCGCAGGAACATTCCACCGGCCCTTCAGGCCCCAGTGGCGGGCAATTAGGATGGTTTTCGGCGGGCACAATGGTTCCCGCGTTCGAAGACGCGGCCTTTGCACTTGATATTGGGGGTGTATCTGCCCCCGTGCAAACACAGTTTGGGTGGCATGTTTTGATGCTAAACGACCGCCGTATGCAGGACCCCCCAACCTTTGATGCAGTGCGTGCAGAGTTGGTCGAAGGTGTGCGCACCGCCACGGTTGAGGCCTACATCACCCAAGCCACCGGGGATGCCGAAATTGTGCGCCCGGAATTGGATATTGATCCTTCGGTTATTCGTGATCTTAGGGTGCTGGATGAATAATCGACATGGGATATTACATTAGATGTGAATGACCAATACCACGGCACCAAATGACACCTCGCACCCCATCCCACGGCGCAAACGCGATTTCCCCCTTGGCACCGGCGACATTTCCGGATTTGCCGGTGATTGATGGCGTGCGGTTTGCCACGGGGGCGGCTGGGGTTAAATACAAAAATCGCACCGATGTAATGTTGGCCCACATCACGGGTGGCAGCACGTTGGCCGGGGTATTTACAAAATCGGCCACACGATCCACCGCGGTGTTGGATTGTCAGGCAAAACTTGCCGCTCTGCCCCCCAAACCGCAGGCTGGTTTTGCGATTGTGGTCAATTCCGGCAATGCCAATACCTTTACGGGACGCCCAGGGGAAAATGCCGTCTCTGATATATCGGTCGCCGTGGCAAAGGCGTTGCAGGTGCCCGTGGGCCACGTGTTTACCGCATCAACCGGTGTGATTGGCGAACCATTGCCCACCGCAAAAATTACTGCAGCCTTGCCCGGTATGGCGCAGGCGATGATCCCCCACGGCATATCTGGGGCCGCACGCGCGATCATGACGACCGACACCTTTCCCAAAGGGGCCGCAAAAACGATTATCATCGGTGATGTGCCGGTAACCATTGTGGGCATTGCCAAAGGGTCGGGCATGATTGCGCCCAATATGGCAACGATGCTTTCCTTTATCTTTACCGATGCGGATGTCGCGGCGGGCGCGTTGCAAAAAATGTTAACAACGGCGAACGCGCTCACGTTTAATGCTGTTACCGTCGATGGGGATACATCAACATCTGATACCGTTCTGATTGCGGCAACGGGCACTGCGGGCAATACGCCCATCCTGTCCCGTCGTGGCAAAGACGGCAAAGCGTTTGCACAGGCGCTTGAAGCCGTTATGCACGATCTGGCAATTCAAATCGCCTGCGATGGGGAAGGGGCGACAAAGCTCGTCGAAGTTCGTGTCACAGGCGCGAAATCCCCCCGCGACGCGGATCGTGTGGCCCGCAGCATCGCAAATTCGCCATTGGTAAAAACGGCCATCGCGGGCGCAGATCCGAATTGGGGCCGTGTCGTCATGGCGGTGGGTAAATCCGGCGCTGCCGCAGATCGGGATCGTTTGACCATTCGGTTTGGCGATATTTTGGTCGCCGAAAACGGATGGGCCGCCCAAACATATCAAGAAGCCGCCGCTGCGGCCTATATGCAGGGGGCAGAGGTTGCCATCACAGTCGATCTGGGCCTTGGCCACGGGGCGGCCAAGGTGTGGACCTGCGATTTGACCCACGGATATATCGACATCAACACGGATTATCGGTCGTGAAATTGGTATTGGTGTCGGCGGTTGCCTTGGTTGATGTGGACGGCCGTGTGTTGTTGGCGCAGCGGCCGCAGGGCAAATCCATGGCCGGGCTATGGGAATTTCCCGGCGGCAAGGTCGAATCCGGCGAAACACCTAAGGCTGCGCTGATCCGAGAATTGGATGAAGAATTGGGGATTGACACATGGCAAAGCTGTCTTGCGCCGTTGACGTTTGCCAGCCATACTTATGTTGATTTTCATCTATTAATGCCATTGTTTATTTGCCGAAAATGGGCTGGTATTCCCCAATCTAAAGAAGGGCAAAAATTGGCCTGGGTGGCGCGCGACGCATTGCGTGATTATCCCATGCCCCCTGCGGATATTCCACTATTACCGATTTTGCGCGATTGGCTTTAACCCGTCACATTGGATGCTATGACATGATTGATCGCGTGTGACAGGCGCGTGGTGATTTCTTCCACCTGCGTTTCATTCAAAATGAACGGGGGGGCCAGCAAAACGTGATCGCCGTGCCGCCCATCGCGCGTGCCAGCCATGGGGTAACAAATCAACCCTGCGTCAAACGCGGCTTTCTTAAGTTTTCCGGCAAACCCAAGTTTGGGGGAAAAAGGTGTTTTTGTGGATCGGTCTGCCACAAACTCCAAACCCCAAAATAGGCCGCGCCCGCGAATATCGCCAACATGGGGATGCTCTGCAAAACATGCCCGCAGGCGTGATTCAAGTTTAGCGCCCATTTCGCGCACCCGTGGGATCAGGTTTTGCGTCAACATTTCCCGCACGGCCCGCCGCGGCGGCCACGGGATGCCCTAAATAGGTATGGCCATGTTGGAAAAAACCGGTGCCTTGGGCAATACAGTCGTGGATGGTGCGGGTGCATATCATCGCGCCTATCGGTTGGTATCCGGCGCCCAAACCTTTGGCGATGCACAAAATATCGGGCGCGATGCCATCGGCCTCACACGCGAACAAATGCCCGGTGCGCCCCATGCCACACATCACCTCGTCCAAAATCAAAAGAACGCCGTAGCGGTCGCAAATATCGCGGATGCGTTTGAAATAATCGCCAACCGGCGGAACTGCGCCCAGGGTTGCGCCCACGACGGGCTCGGCGATAAAGGCCATTACGGTATCGGGGCCGAGACGCATTATTTCTGTCTCAAGCTCCCCCGCGGTGCGTGTGGCATAGGCGTCGATCGTTTCATTTTCGCCCCGTTCGGCGTAGGCGTAGCATGGGGCGATGTGGCTGATGTCAATCAAAAGTGGTGCAAATTGTTGCCGCCGCCAGGCATTGCCCCCTGCGGCCAACGCGCCCAGTGTGTTGCCGTGATAGCTTTGCCGCCGTGCGATGATATGGCGGCGCTCGGGCTGTCCATTTTCGATATGATATTGGCGGGCAAGTTTCAAGGCAGCCTCCACCGCCTCGGACCCGCCGGACACGAAATACACGCGGTCTAATTCACCGGGGGCGTGTTCGATGAGTATATCGGCCAACTCTTCTGCCGGATCGGTCGTGAAAAACCCGGTGTGGGCAAAGGATAATCGGTCAACCTGATCCTTGATGGCTTGTGCGATGCGGGGGTTTGAATGGCCTAGGCATGACACCGCCGCGCCCCCCGATCCGTCGAAATACCGTTTACCCGTGCAGTCAATCAGATAACATCCATCCCCTGCAACAGCACGGGGCGGGTCAGCATGGCAATGGCGCGAAAAAACGTGGGACATGTGGCAAGACCTTAATTCAAAAATGGGACGATCGGGTGCGTTCGGGGTGTCGCATACGCGCCCCGCCCGGGTCAAAGGCCGGGCCGATGACAACCTGCGCGGCAAATCGTGTGCCCGCCACATCCACCGTAACATGTTCACCATGGCCCAAGGCCACGCGCGTGTGGGCAAGCGCCACGGGCCTGCCGATGCGATAGCCAAAGGCGGCGGAGCTGGTTTCCCCCACAATATCATCGTTATAGTAGATGGGTTCATGCCCCAATGGCACCGCCATGGGATCGTCCAGCACAACTGTAACCAATTGCGTGTTTGCACCATCGGCCCGCGCCCGGGCCAGTGCGTTGGCCCCGATAAACCCACCCGATGTGCGTGCGGCAAAATCCAGACCGGCAGCAATGGGCGTAATGTCACCATCCAATTCATGCCCCATGGCACAGAATCCTTTTTCAATCCGCATTGATGTTTGCGCAAACAAACCCGCGGGCACGGCCCCCGCGGCGGTCATGGCGGCATAAAGCACGGGCGCATCCCCCGCACGGCAAGTGATTTCCCACCCAGCCTCACCCACATAAGACAGACGCGCGGCGTGGATGGGGCACCCGGCCATTTCGGCCGGTGCATGTTTGAAATACCCAATATCAGGCAACATTGATGCACCGCATTCTGCGGCGATTTGCGCCGCATTTGGCCCCATCAGGGCCAGAACAGCATAATCGGTGGTTACATCCGCCAATGTTATGTCAAAACTGTTGGCATGTTTGCGCAGCCATGCCAAATCACGCCGGATTGCCGCCGTGCCAACAAACAAACGATAGTGATCGTGCGCCAGACGCTGCACCGTCAAATCGGATTCAAAGGTGCCGCGATCGTTTAACATTGCCGTATAAATCACCGAACCGGGCGCACGCCCCACATAACCGGCGCAAACCTTTAACAGAAACGATTCGGCATCGGGGCCCGTTACATCGATTTTACCAAAAGGCGAGGCATCGAAAATTGCCGCATGGTCATGGGCCGCGCGTACCTCTTGCCCCACGGCATCAAACCAATCGGGGCGATCAAACGTTAGATTGGGTTCGGTGGTTTTGCCAAAATAAAGCGGCCTTTCCCAACCGTAAAATTGCCCCATATGCGCCCCCGCTGCGCGGTATTCGGTATCCAACGGTAAGGTGCGCATATCCCGCACCGTTTTTAACTGTCGGCCCGGGAAAGCGATTTCATAGTGCGTGCCCAAAATTTCAGGCGCGCGTGCCATCAAATGATCAACCGAATTGAAAACAGGGGCAAAACGTTTGGCGTCTGCTTCGGACAAATCATAAGCGCTGTGCCCATGTACGATGGTGTGGGCCAGGTTCATTCCCGCCCCACCGCCCGAGGCGATACCAACCGAATTCATGCCGCATCCTAAAAACAATCCGGGTGTTTCCGCGACCTCACCCAACATGAACGATCCGTCTGGTGTGAAACTTTCGGGGCCATTCAACAACATCGTTACCTCGGCCGATTCAAGTGCGGGCAAACGATGCAGTGCGTTTAACATCATGGGTTCAAAATGGTCCCAATCTTCGGGCAAAAGGCCAAATTCAAAGGTTTCGTTCAACACACCCGGGGCGATCGGTTTGCCCATTGGTTCAAAGCACCCCACAAGTAACCCGCCGGAATCATCGCGAATGTAAAGGTGACTGTCATGATCGCTTAACGTGGCGACATTGCCCGTGATGCCGTCAATCGGTTTGGTGAGCAGATAAAAATGTTCGCACGGCCAAACCGGCACATCCGCACCGGCCATTGCCCCTACCTCGCGCGACCATAACCCTGCACACACCGCTATGGCGTCGCAGGTGATCACCCCATGCGTGGTTTCGACACCGCGAATGCGACCATTTCTTGTGATAATCCCCGTAACACCGGTATTTTCAAACACCCGCGCGCCCAGTGATTTTGCCGCCTTAATCATCGCGGCGCAGACGTCTGAGGGGCTGACCCGTCCATCATCGGGGGACCAAACCGCGCCCAATACATCCGTGGTGTTCATCAATGGCCAGCGCTCCTTAGCCTCGTCCACGGTGATTTCCCGCGCTGCGATGCCAAAGGCACCGGCCAACGCGGCCTGTCTGCGGATATGCGTCATGCGCGCTTGGGTCGTGGCGATGGAAAGCGACCCTTTTTGAATCCACCCCACGGATTGGCCGGTTTCAGCCTCTAGCCGACTATAGAGATCGACCGAATACTGGATCATTCGCGTTAGGTTGCGCGAATGTCTTAACGCGCGAACCTGCGCCGCAGAATGCCAGGTCGTGCCAGAGGTTAGTTTGTTGCGCTCTAACAAAATGGCGTCGACAACGCCCAATTTCGCCAGATGATACAACGTTGAGGCGCCCATGATACCGCCCCCGATGACAACAACGGACACGTGCGACGGAAAAGGTGCGGTCATCGGTTCACCAAAGACAAACGTTAATCATACCAGGCTGTCACCAATTATGTGGTCCGTCAACTGTCGTCATATGGTAAGATTGACCAGGATTTGTGCAATGGTATGGCGGGCTTAACCCCCTATGTGCCTTAGGTATAATTCACATTGTAAATCACGCCACAAAAAACATTAGTGTTTAGATGACAATCCCACTAAGCTTAAGGATACTTGGAATTGCGATGTGCAGGACTAGGCGTTTCACATCTATTATACATGGACATGAAAAGGGAGACATCCATGACACGACAAAATATCATTTTGGGCCTGGCCACAGTGGCGGCCTTATCGTTTGCATCGGCTGCATTGGCGCAAGATCAACGTTTCATCACGATCGGCACCGGCGGTGTGACGGGCGTCTATTATCCAACCGGCGGTGCGATTTGTCGTTTGGTCAACGCAGGACGGTCTGATCATGGGTTGCGTTGCTCGGTCGAATCGACGGGCGGATCGGTGTATAACACACGCACCATTCGCCAGGGCGAATTGGATTTCGGTGTTGTGCAATCGGATGTGCAGGCCGCGGCCATCGCAGGCACGGGCGCGTTTACCGATGATGGGGCGTATCCCGAATTGCGTGCATTGTTTTCGATTCACCCCGAACCAATGCACTTGATGGCCCGTGTCGATAGCGGCATTGAAACCGTGGCTGATTTGGCGGGCAATCGTGTGAACATCGCCAACCCTGGGTCAGGCACGCGCGTTTTAGCGGAAACATTGATGCAGTATTCCGGTCTAACAGTGGATGATTTCACGTTAGCGGCCGAGCTATCCTCGGCCGAACAGGCCTCGGCATTGTGCGATGGCAACATCGACGCTACGGTTTGGGCCGCAGGTTTGCCCAATGGGTCAAGCCAAGAGGCAACATCGACGTGTGATGTGCGTATCATCCCGCTTGCCGGTGAAAATATCGACGCACTTTTGGCCGAAAACAGTGCATACGCTGCTGCAACGATTCCGGGCGGCATGTATACCGGCAACCCCGATGATATTCCATCTTGGGGTCCACGCGCGACCTTTGTAACATCTGCCGATACCCCCGATGATGTGGTTTACGCGGTGGTCAGTGCGGTTTTTGAAAATTTTGAAGATTTCAAACGCCTGCACCCTGCCTTTGCTCGTCTGGACGAGGCCGAGATGATTTCATCAGGCTTAACGGCGGAATTGCACCCAGGCGCCGCGCAGTATTACCAAGAACGCGGCTGGCAATAACGCCGCGGTAATTTTTGGGCCGCCCGATGTGTATCGGGCGGCCCTTTGGTTTAATACCATTTACGGCGCTTTTGCAGGAGATCGCGCATGAGCGAACAGAAATCCGACCACGCAATGGGCGGTGATGTGGATGATTTCATCGCCGAGGCCGATACCGGCGCCCGGATGCCGGTGGGCGCGCTGGATCGGCGTGTGTTATGGTCGGTTCCGTTGATCTGGTCGTTGTTCCAACTGTGGATTGCCTCCCCCATCCCCTACACCTTGGGTGTTTTGGTGGTCAACAATGCGCAGGCCCGTTCGATCCACCTGGCCTTTGCCGTTTTTCTGGCCTTTACGGCGTTTCCCACATTCAAGCGCAGCCCGCGCCATTATATCCCGATTCAGGATTGGGGCATTGCGTTGCTGGGCGCGTTTTGCGCGGCCTATCTATTTTTGTTTTGGGATGGTCTGGCCGCCCGTTCGGGTGCCCCATCAACCCAGGATATTGTGTTTGCCGTTATCGGTATTGTTCTTTTGCTTGAAGCCGCGCGGCGGTCGCTTGGGTTTCCGCTTATGGCGGTTGCGGTTGTGTTTCTGGCGTATGTGTTTTTTGGATCGTCGGAATGGTTGCCCGATGTGATCCGATGGCGGGGTGCCTCGATCGAACGCGCGATGAGCCATATGTGGCTAACAACCGAGGGCGTGTTTGGTGTGGCGCTGGGTGTTTCTTCGGGGTTTGTGTTTTTGTTTGTGCTGTTCGGGGCACTGTTAAATCAGGCCGGTGCGGGCAATTATTTTTTATCGCTGGCATTTGCGACGTTGGGCCATTTGCGGGGCGGGCCAGCCAAGGCGGCGGTGATCGCGTCGGCCGCAACGGGGCTGATTTCCGGATCATCCATCGCCAACGTTGTAACAACGGGCACTTTTACCATCCCGTTGATGAAAAAGGTTGGGTTTTCACCATCCAAAGCCGGCGCGGTTGAGGTGTCGTCGTCGATCAATGGTGTGTTGACCCCCCCGGTCATGGGTGCGGTTGCCTTTTTGATGACGGAATATGTGGGCATATCGTATGTTGAGGTGGTGAAAACGGCCATCGTGCCGGCGGCGATTTCGTATGTGGCGTTGGTGTATATCGTCCATCTGGAAGCATTAAAGATGGGCATGACAGGCACCAGCCGGATGAACCCATTGATTTTCATTCTGTCGGCGATTTTTATGATTTGCATTGGCATCGTTATTGCAGGCGGGGCGCTGTATCTGACGGGTTTGGCAATCGGTGGGTTAGAGGCCGTGCTTGGTGCCGCCGCGACGCCAGTTATTATTGCGGCTTTGTTGGGTTGCTATGTGGCGATGGTGCGATATGCCGCGCAGGGGCCGGATTTAGAGTTGTCGGTTGAACGTATGCAAACGCTACCGCCCACGCGCGAGATTTTCAAATCGGGCGTGTATTTCCTGCTTCCCATCTTTCTGCTGATGTATTTGTTGATGGTCGAACGGAAATCACCAGGATTTTCGGCATTTTGGTCGGCCAGTTTAATGTTGCTTATCCTTTTGACGCAAAAACCGCTCAAAGCGTTATTTCGCGGCGAAGGTGGATTTATCGAGGGCCTGAAAACCGGATTTTGGGAGGTGACCGAGGGCCTAATCGCCGGGGCGCGAAATATGATTGGGTTGGCTTGTGCGATGGCGGTGGCTGGTATCATCGTAGGGTCTGTGACGTTAACGGGGGTAGGCCAGGTGATGGCCGAATTTGTCGAATTCCTGTCCGGTGGGCGATTGATGCTGATGCTGTTGTTTGTGGCATTGATTTCCATCATCCTTGGGATGGGGTTGCCTACGACGGCGAATTACATCGTGGTATCTTCCTTAATGGCCAGTGTTGTGGTCGAATTGGGGGCACAAAACGGACTGATCGTGCCATTGGTCGCCGTGCATATGTTTGTATTTTATTTCGGCATCATGGCGGATGTAACCCCGCCGGTTGGATTGGCCAGCTTTGCCGCCGCCGCCATTTCGGGCGATGATCCTTTACGCACGGGGTTTCAGGCATTTTTTTATTCGATCCGCACGGCGTTATTGCCGTTTCTGTTTATCTTTAACACGGATTTGTTGTTGATTGATGTTACACTGGGGCAGGCGATTTTGGTTTTTATCGTTGCGATGATTGCAATGTTGGTGTTCGCGTCCGGAACGATGGGGTATTTCCTGACACGTTCACGATTATGGGAATCGGTGGTGTTGGTTATTGTCGCGCTTACGTTATTTCGGCCCGGATTTTGGTTAGATCAAATTCAATCCCCGTGGGCGCATATGCCCGCCGCACAGATTTTTGAATTTGCCCAAACGGCCCCGAATGGCGGTGAATTACGCGTGGGGATTGAGGGCGAAACAATCGATGGCGATTTTGTATCTTCGACATTTTTGTTGCCGCTTGGCCCCGCTGGGCCATCGGGGTTTGATCGATTGTCACAAACCGCCGGTGTTGATCTGATCGAACGGGATGGACAAATTATCGTTGATCTACTGGCCTTTGGCGGTGTGGCCGAACAGATGGGCATTGATTTTGATTGGGCTGTAACAGGCATTGAGGTAGAAAATAACCGTGTGCCCAAGGAAATTTTCTTTGTCCCCGCGTTGGTTGTTTTGAGCTTAATCGCGTTGATCCAAAGGGGCCGCATACGGCGCGAACAGGAGGTATGACATTATGGATCGAACTGTCTTGGCCGCGATTGATTTGTCCAATCCCGAACACCATACCTTAATCCTACAAAATGCACAGCGTATGGCAAACCTGGACGACGCGCGACTGGCTGTAATTTCGGTTATCCCCGATTTCGGGATGAGTATTGTGGGCACTTATTTCGAAGAAGGGGCCGAACGTAAGGCATTGTCTGATGCGGCGGATACATTGCACCGCGTGGTGACAAATGTTTTGGGTCCACAGGCAGATGCGGAAATCAAGCATATCATATGCCAGGGATCCGTGTATCAAGAGGTTTTGAAAACGGCAAAGATGCTGGACGCAACATTGATTGTCATGGGCGCGCATCGCCCTAATTTTCAAGATTATCTGTTGGGCCCGAATACCGCCCGCGTGGTTCGGCATTCTGCGTGTTCGGTTTTGGTTTTGCGCGAATAAACGCAACGTTTCTATTAAAATAATGGTGACGTGTCGCCGCCAATACGTAATCCATGACACCGATGCTTTCCAATTCTGGCAACAACGCTGATTTACCCCCCCACGATTGGCCCGGGCGGGCGATCAGCCGGATGATCCCCACCGCCACGCATCTTTGGCACACACAGGTGCATGGGCAGGGCCCCGATGATCTATTGTTGTTGCATGGGGCGGGCGGGTCGCTGCACAGTTGGTCGCGTGTGGTGCCGCATTTTACCGATCGCTATCGGGTGATTACCGTCGACCTGCCTGGCCATGGGTTTACGCGTGGGCCGCGGGGGCGATCAAGCCTGGCTGACATGGCGCACGATATTGTCGCGCTCATGCATCAGGAAGGATGGCATCCGCGCGTGTTGATCGGGCATTCGGCGGGGGCTGCCATTACGCTTGAAATCGCGCGACAAGCCCCCGATCAGATTGATCGCGTGGTGGCAATCAATGCAGCATTGGAAAATTTTCAGGGTTTGGCGGGGTGGGCATTCCCCCTGATGGCCAAGATGTTGTCGATCAATCCATTCATGGGGATTTTGGTATCATGGGCCCCGTCGTCACATGCACGGGCGCGGGGTATTTTACATGCCACTGGCGCACGACTTGACGATGACGCAATCGAACTTTACGCGCGCCTTTTACAACGGCGATCGCATGTCGAAGGCACACTGGCCATGATGGCACAATGGTCGCTTGACATGTTGACCGCTGCGTTACCTAGCATCGAAACGCCAACGTTGTTTATCCATGGGGAAAATGATGTTGCCGTGCCTATCGGGGTGGTGGTGCGTGCGGCAAACAACATGCCCAATGCCCACGTAATTCGTTTGCTCGGCGTGGGACATTTGGCGCAAGAGGAAACGCCGGATCGCGTGGTTCAGGAAATTCGTGCCTTTATCCCAACGTCGCCTGATAAAAATACCCGCAAAAATACAGGGTAAGAGCGGCCCATGGGCGCAGGGCCGCTTTTTCCTTTGGCGCTTGTTGCAACGGTTTATTGCGTGGTTTCGCTGTCTTCGTCTTCCATTGACTCTTCACTATCCGGCGCTAATGAGGCGAGATAAGCGTAAAGGTTCAAAGCATCCTCTTCGGACCGGACGCGAAAACTCATCGCGCCGCGCAAACTATTGTCGCCGGTTGCCGTGCGGATATAGTTGGTTGGATCTTGTACATACGCGACGAAATTTTCTTCGACCCAGATTTCATCTGCTTCGTTAAGTGCCGTTAAACCCGGCGAATACCGAAAATCTTCGACCGATCCGATGGTGCGGCCTGCAACCGCGTAAAGGTTTGGCCCCTGGCGACCATTGCGCCCGGCCAGCGTTTCGCCATCGTCATTTACAACGACATGGCAGGCGATACATTGGCGAAATGCGGTTTCGCCCGCCGCGGCATCACCTGATGCGGCATGGCCGTCGGCCATTGCGGTTGCACCCGACATACATACCACCACAGCGGCGAATAAACTGTTACGAAGCATAAAGTTACCTCCCTTTGACGTAATCTGATGCGCCTATACCTAAAGCCATGGCACGTTTGGGCAAGCCAATTTATTGTGTGTCATGCAACGGCATGCGAAATCGCACACTGTTTCCATAGCGTTTTCAACGCCATAACCAGATATTCAATATCTTCGTCGGTGTGTAATGGGCCGGGCGTAAACCGCAATCGTTCGGTCCCTTTTGGCACAGTGGGGTAATTGATGGGCTGCACATAGATGCCGAATTGATCCATTAAAATATCGCTTAGCATCCGGCATTTTACGGGATCTTTGACCATAACAGGAATGATGTGTGATGGATTGGGCACATGGGGAATGCCCTCTGCGTCCAATCGCGCGCGCAGGCAGGCGACCTGGCGTTTTTGCATGTCACGTTCCCAAGAGCTTTGTTTTAGGTGGCGGATGGATGTCGCCGCCGCTGCCGCAACAGATGGTGGTAGCGCGGTGGTAAAGATGAAACCGCTGGCAAAACTGCGAATAAAATCCACCAATGCGTGTGATCCCGTGATATAGCCGCCCACCACGCCAAAGGCTTTGCCCAAGGTGCCTTCGATCAAGGTGACGCGATCCATAACCCCGTCACGTTCGGCGACGCCGCCGCCGCGTGGGCCATACATTCCCACGGCGTGAACTTCATCCAGATAGCTCATCGCGCCATGTTTTTCGCACACGTCCAGGATTTCGGCGATTGGCGCAATGTCACCATCCATGGAATAGACGGATTCAAAAGCCACGATTTTGGTTGCATTGGCGGGCAGATCGGCCAATTTTGCGTCTAAATCGGCCACATCGTTATGGCGCCAAATCACTTTTTTACACCGGGCATGGCGCATACCTTCGATCATTGAGGCATGGTTTAACGCATCGCTTAGGATCACGGCGTTGGGCAAACGTGCGCCTAATGTCGACAACGCGGCCCAATTTGACACATAACCAGAGGTGAACAAAAGCGCGGCCTGTTTTTGGTGCAAATCGGCCAATTCTGCCTCTAACACTTTGTGATGGTGCGCGTTGCCGGAAATGTTGCGTGTGCCCCCCGCACCTGCGCCGCAATTTCGGGCCGTTTTGACCATCGCGTCAATGACATCAGGGTGATGGCCCATGCCAAGATAATCGTTAGAACACCATACCGTCACCTCGGTTTGGCCATGCCCGTGATTTTTCACGCGCGGAAATGTTCCACATTTGCGCTGCAATTCGGCAAAAATCCGATAATTGCCTTCTTCTTTTAGTTGATCCAGTTGATCTTGGAAAAGTCTATCAAAATTCATCCGGGCATCCTTGCTGTTGTTATCATGGCTTGGGCCTGAAGGTATTGGTTCTAGTTTAGGGCGACGCGGCACGTTTCGGCAACATCCAGCGCCACAATTTTTCATCCCCCAAAGACAGCACCAAGAACCAATGTTCCAAAAGCGCCAGCGCGGTCAATGCGGCCAAAAGTGCAAAGCCGGCCACCCCCGCCGCCGTTTCGGCGGATGCAATGCGCACAGCCCAGTAGGCGGTGGCAAAGGTCAAAGCCGTCACAGAAACCGGAAACAACCAATTCATCTGTGCGGCGCGAAAATGACTGGGCAAATGGTGCAGGGCTTGGGGGATGAATTCGGTGTTTATTTTGGGCACGCCTAAATACAGGTTCAATTTCGCGCTGACCCTGGCGGCGAACAAAATGGCAAACGTCCACACACCGAATTGGTTGGCATGGCCATACCCAACACCCATCATGATAAGCAGGGTAAATGCCAAAAGCATTTCGTGATAGGCGATTGTGCCCCAGGCACGAATGAATCGTTCCCATTCGGGGGCGTCTTTGCGCCGTTCGCCGCGCACGGGGCCGGTAATAACACCGGTTAAAAAAGTTAATTCGATCCACCCCCAAATGGCCAGGGCCGAGAAAAAGGCCACATAAACCGCCCATATCGATTCGTTATTTAAGGTATTGGTGAATCCTATCCCCCCAACAATCGCAACAGGCGCGCCCCAAAAAACCGCGTGCAGTCTGGTTTGCGGGCCATCGCGATCAACACGGCGCGCCGCCACAAGGATAGCGCCGGTGAAAAACCACCAGGCAAACAGGGCAATGCCCGCCGCAATCCAAGGGGAATCAAACATCAGTAGGCAGGCTCTAATCGTGTGTCGGTGGGGGGTATGTTTTTCACAACCGGAATTGTGTAAAGGCCGATGAACGCCCATGCTGCGCGGGCAGATGCACCGATGCGGGCGAAAAATTGCCCCTGCACCCTGGCTTTGGCCAAATCGGCATTGGCCCTTTGCAATGCTTGCAATCCTTTCATCCAGCGGGGGTGATCAATGTCCAACGTGATTGGAAACACCTGCTTTGAAATTTCGCTGGTTTTGCGAAACACCTCTTGCCCATACCAATCGGGGTCTACGCCCAAAGCGGCGTGAAAAGCCGGGCGTTGATGATCGCGCACGAACATTGTGGCATACACGGCCGTCAAGAAAAATTTGATCCACCAAACGTTGCTGCCCGACGTTAGCTTAGGATCGGTGCGCATCAACAGCGCAAAGGCCTCTCCATGGCTGAATTCATCGTTGCACCATTCTTTGAACCATTTGAAAATTGGGTGGAACCGATGGTGCGGGTTCGCCTCTAGGTGCCGATAGATTGTGATATATCGCGCGTATCCAATTTTTTCCGATAGATACGTGGCATAGTAGATGAATTTTGGTTGGAAATATGTGTATTTTTTCTTTTGCGTCAAAAATCCAAGGTTTACGGCAATGCCTGCCTCGCGCAGGGCGTCGTTGATAAATCCGGCATGGCGGGCTTCATCCCGTGCCATAAGTTGGAAAAGCGTTGTAATATCTTTGTTAGTGCCGCGGCGTTTCATTTCCTTATACAAAACACAGCCCGAAAATTCCGCCGTGCATGATGAAATCAGAAAATCAATGAATTCTGCCCTTAGCTGTGGATCCATGCCTTGCCAATCGATATGATCCCAATCTTCGTTTTTCTTGAAATGTCCTTTGTTGGGGTCCGATTGCATCTGCGCGATTAACGCATCCCATGCCGCGCGCACAGGCGACACATCAACGGCGTCGAGTTTATCAAAATCCGTGGTATAAAACCGTGGCGTCAACAGCGTGTTTTGCATGGCCACGGCGGTTGCGCCTTCGCTGTCGATCACGGCCTGGCGATAATTGCCCGCGTCAAGCGCGTCTTCGACATTAGTGGCATCGGCGGAATGGGGCACTGTGGCCGCCGATAGGGCATTCACAGTATTTTCCGGGGTGTTTGGATCGGTTAGGTCTTTCATACCGAAACCTCCTCTGAAAACGAAAATTCACACAATTCCATAACTTCAAAATCACCGGTTAGGCGGGTCCATATTTGTTCGATTGTAGAGGCACGGGTGATGCGTGCGACCCGTGTTTCGCGCACAACCTCGCCATAGGGCGCCATGACAGGCGGGCCTTCGACCTGCACCTCATCGCCTGGGTTTATGATGGCGCCGTTCAAAAATTTAACGTGTGCGTGCAGACTGTCAAAACAGTGGCTAACCTCTACCTCACACGGGGCCGTTTCGTGGTTTCTTGTGAACATTCCCATTGGTCATTCCTCCAGAAGTCGGGCGAAAACCGCCTCATTATCTGCGCCAAATCCCACCAGTTCGGCGCGGAAATCGGTATAATTATCCCTAAGTCCGATACGCCCATCGGCAAATCGGATCAATCGAATGGGGGCCGAGGCCGCCACCCCCACCGCGGCACGTTCACGTTCCAGCACGCGGGAAATACCGGCGACAAATCCGCCTTCATTGGATGCAAATGTTGCCACAACGTGACCATCAAGGTCCAGCACCCGCGCCGATCCATCCATCGCCCCGAATATGCGGATCGTTCGTTCCTGAACGGCGGGCACCTCGGCCAATGGGGGGGGCATCGCGGCCAGCGGGCGATCCGTTAGGCGCGCATAGATCACGATGACCAAAACGCACAGACACATTATAAACATTGCCCGGATCAGAACCGCCGGAATCATCTCCTTATCACGGGTGGTCAGTTTGTGGTGATCGTGGGACAGGGCCATGGTGTTTTCCTATTCCGCCGCGACAGGTATGGGGGTGTGGACCCCTGCGCCGGGCATTGGCGTAACACGTTCGATCACAGGGGTTGCCACGGCCTTTTCCGCCGCGTCCGCCAAAATTGCAGCGACACGTGCCGCATCGGGGATACAGCGCAATGCCGGCTCCACCCGCCGCATCCGCCAAGGGCGCACATGCGGCCACGTCATAACGTAGCTCAGCGGGCGGTTCCCGCCCATCAGCGATAGCGCGATGGTGCCGGTGCCGTTTTTGCGCCGTGCTAAGGTGGCGTTTTCGATTTGTCGGAACGGCACATTTAACGTGAGCGTTAGCGCCGCACCAATACGCATGGCAACGCGTTTGTTGGTAATCGTATAGACGGTTGCTTTGGCTTGAATAAACCCAACCGCAATAAGCAGTGCGCAAACAATCCCCCCCAAAACCAAGAAAAATGAGGCCGCCGTGGCGCTGGATACCCAGGTTTCTGTGGCCGCGCCCCCCACTGTACGCCACACAAACAGGGCGAAAAAATACCCCACTACCCACCACAGGCTTAATGCCTCGGTCGTTAAGGCCCACCAATTTGGCGCACCTTGCCAAAGGATGTGTTCGTCTTTTGGTAAGGCTTCGGGCAATCCGCGCACCGGTTCAGTTTGAAAATCGTCATGGTGGTGTGGCATGGTCTGTTTTGCCTTCCTCTCTTATGCGCGATGGCCCGCGCGCTTTTACAATAGCGGGTCTATCCGATCCTGCGACGCATAAAGCGTGCCGCCGCCATAGTAGGCCGCGATTTTTTCTTCTTCCAACAGGGTGATTTGCGTCATTGATTTTGTGCGGGGCACATCGGCGAAATGTTTGCCGTAAATGGCATTGATCTTTACACGGCTGGCCCCAATTTTACAAAATTGGATGGGCACCATGCACCTGCTGTCGCCGTAATCGGGGGCCAGCACGATTTCCAAATACCGGACCAGTTGTTCGGGCGCATCAATCCACATATCTGCCACCTCGCCCACGATCACGCCATCCCCGGCCTCGACGGGCAATCCACGTGGGTCGCGCCCCGCGCTTACGTGATAGGCATCGGTGTGGGCCATCGGTATAATTTTGGCGTGGCCATGGCCGTCCAATTCCGGCACATCGCGCCGGGGGGTCCACGATGCCGGCCCCACACCATCGGCCATCGGGTTGCCCGTGGGATCAAACGGATACCCCGCCCCGGCAGAGGCTTGGGTAGACCCAAGCGCCAGGTCGGTTCGGCGGTGCGTGTTTTCGTTTTCGGGGGACGGCACGGTAACCTCGCCCCGGCCGTGCATTAACTTAAAGGTTTTGGGTTGGGGCACCGGAAATAGCCCCTGGTTCGCGGCTTCGCCGCCCTCTTCGTTTTCCAAAGGATACCCTGCGCGCATATTTTCGGTTTGCAGATAATAGATCAGCAGCGCGAAAAAGATCCAAAACAACCAAATCGAAAGACTGGCCAGATCAAAGTTGCCGAAAAATACGTTTTCCATTGCGTGTCCTTTCAGGTTCAGCGGTCAGGCCGGCAAATCAGCCAGCCCGATTTTGCGGGCCGCCCCGCGTAGAGTGGTGGGCAGAGACCGCACAAGCGGCCCCAACGCCACAAGCGTTATGAAAAGCAAAAGGATTTCAAGATGATACACAAACGAATAGCCCGTCGCCGGGGTGTTGAGCGCCTGCCCAAACAGGCCCGCGGTCGCCGCACCGCCGATCCCGTCGCGCAATGCGCCCCCCATGGCGATGGACAGACCCGCCGCCGTGGCCTGTGCCGCGCCCCACGCCCCCAATGCCAGCCCGCGCCCGGCAATCCCGGTTGCGGGCAGTGTCATGGCCGCGGTTAACGTGGCCACCGCGAAAAGACCGCCGCCCAAC
This sequence comes from uncultured Jannaschia sp., assembly GCA_937916365.1. Classification (GTDB taxonomy): domain Bacteria; phylum Pseudomonadota; class Alphaproteobacteria; order Rhodobacterales; family Rhodobacteraceae; genus JANSYL01. The sequence goes on from CALFSY010000251.1 coordinate 22,198, forward strand.
CCAATACCCCAAGTGCCCAGGAAAAATAACGGGGTCGACATTGCCGGATGCGCAAAAATGACCGCGCAAAAGGCCCCGATACCCACCAAAACCCCCCGCGCGCCCATGCGATAGGGGTTTATGCCTTGCGCCAGCCATCGGGCCGCCCAGGCAAACCCCACCAACGCCCCCATGGCCCATGTGGCCGTCAGGAGGGTGGTTGTGGAAACGCTTAAGCCCAAAACCTCCCCCCCATAGGGTTCTAACAACACGTCTTGCATGTTAAAGGCCATGGTGCCCAAAAACACCACGGCCAACAGACGCCCGGCGGTGCCCCCGCGGGTGTAATCGGCCCACGCGGCGGTAAAGCTGGGGTGCGGCGCGGCGCGGTCTGACTTGCGCATGGGGCGCAGACGTTCTTGTTTCCAAAGGGCGATAAGATTTAACACAACTGTTAATACCGCCGCGCCCTGTAAAACCTGGATCAATTCTAGCGGTGTAAACCGTCGCAACATATACCCGATGACCATCGCCGAAACACCCATGCCCACCAGCAGCATAACATAAAGTAAGGCAACCACGCGCGGGCGTGTTGCATCGGTGGCACGATCGGCGGCCAGGGCCAGACCCGCGGTTTGCGTCATGTGCATACCCAGGCCTGTCATCAAAAATGCAAGCCCGGCCAAAATTTCGCCCGCAAAAGGAATGTCATAGGCCGTGCGCGTGATGTCACCGGCCAAAACCAATAACGCGGCAGGCATAATCGCCAGCCCGCCGAATTGCCACAGTGTGCCAAACCACAGATACGGCACACGTTTCCATCCGATGGCGGATTTATATGTGTCCGACCGAAACCCCAACAGAGCGCGGAATGGCGCAATCAACACCGGTAACGCCACCATTAAGGCGACCAGAACCGCCGGAACCTGCAATTCCACGATCATAACCCGGTTTAACGTGCCCAAAAGCATCGCCGCCGCCATACCAACCGATACCTGAAACAGACTTAGCCGCAGCAACTGTCCCATGGGCAAATCCGGCGATGCCGCATCGGCAAATGGCAGATATTTGAGCGATAGCCGTTTTAACCCGTTCATCGGCGATACTCCAAACAGGTGGAGATATAAAAGCCGCGCGCTATGCGCTCGATTTCGTGCAGCGTGCCGCTTGCCCCATGTTGCAGTAGCCCAGTGGCCAGTGTGCGGGGGTCATGCGGCACCATGGTGGGCGCGCGATCGGCCTGTGGAAACAATCGCCCCATCGTCCAAAGCGCCATCAACATCGGTGTGCGCGGCGCCACCGTAAAAATAAGCGATCCATCCACGCGGGCATCGAACGCCGCAATCGCACGCGCGAGGTCAGGGGCGGTGTAATAGATCATCGAATCCATCGCCACCACATGGTCGAATCGTCCCAATGCGGGGGCCAACATATCGCCCACCTTAAATGTGACGTGCCGCATCAAATTGGTGGGCAGGCGGGCCTGCGCAATGTCCACCAACGCGGGCGAAATGTCGGTGGCCACCACATCGGCCCCCCGCGCGGCCAGATCCGCCGTCATTTGTCCGGCGCCGCACCCCGCATCCAAAATGCGCATACCGGTCAGATCAGTGGGCAAACGTGACAATATCGTGGCGCGCATCTGATCCCGGCCTGCGCGCACAGTTTGGCGAATACGCGACACCGGCGCGTCCGAGGTCAATCGCGCCCACGTTTGGGTGGCGGCCTGATTAAAATACGCCTCTACCCGATCGCGCGTGGCGGTGTATGTGGGCATGCCGTCCATCAATCAAATCCAAGCAATTCAAAAATATCCCGATCCTCTAACGGGTCGGGCGATAAGGGCGCGGTGCCGCCCCACAACTGTTCGGCCAAACGAATATATTCCGCGCGGCAGGCCATGATGTCGTCGTCATCGGGCATCTCAAACAGGGTTTTTTTCTTAAGCCGTGATCGTCGAATGGCATCGACATCGGGCATATGTGCAATGCGTTTGAATCCCACAGTGGCACAATACCGATCCACCTCATCGGTGTCGCGCGACCGATTGGCAACGCATCCGGCCAACCGGACGGCATAATTTTTTGCCTTTGCCCGCACCGCGGCAATGATCCGGTTCATCGCATAGATCGAATCGAAATCGTTTGCGGTAACGATCACTGCGCGGTCGGCATGTTGCAATGGGGCGGCAAACCCACCGCATACAACATCCCCCAATACATCGAAAATCACCACATCGGTGTTGTCTAGCAAGTGATGCTGTTTCAGCAGTTTCACAGTCTGCCCCACAACATAGCCGCCGCACCCTGTGCCGGCGGGTGGCCCGCCGGCCTCTACACACATGACGCCGTTGTAACCTTCGGTTACGAAATCTTCGGGGCGCAGTTCTTCGGCATGAAAATCGACCTCTTTTAAGATGTCGATCACGGTGGGTTGCAAATGGCCGGTCAACGTAAATGTTGAATCGTGTTTTGGATCACACCCGATTTGCAATACACGTTTACCCAATTTGGAAAACGCCACCGCCAGATTGGACGAGGTCGTGGATTTTCCGATCCCACCTTTGCCATAGACGGAAAATACTTGCGCACCCTCAATCTTCATCGCGGCGTCTTGGTGCACCTGCACCGATCCTTCGCCGTCTTCGCCGCGTGACAGGACCGGTGGCGCCCCCAAACCACGCCGTGCCAAACCTTCGGTTTCGCGGACATGGGCGCGGGCGGCGGGGGGGTGTTTTGCGTCTAACATCAATGCCTCTTTCATTATTCGGCCGCTATTGTGAGGCCTTCAAGCTGATCTTCAATTTCGTCTGCACCGGCTTGTAGGGCGGCAAGTGTATCTTCGTCAGGATGCCAATACTGTCGATCACACGCCTCGATCAGGCGGTTTGCCATGCGGGCCGACGCGCGGGGGTTTAGCGCGGCCATCCGCCGACGCATTGCATCGTCTAAAACAAAGGTTTCGCTCAACCGTTGATAAACCCATGGGTCAACCTGGCCTGTTGTGGCGGACCATCCCAATGTGTTGGTGATCTGTGCCTCGATCTGGCGCACGCCTTCGTGGCCATGCTGCAAAAGTGCCTCGAACCATTTTGGGTTTAGCCCCCGCGCGCGGGTTTCAAGCGCAACCTGGTCTTTTAACGTGCGCACCTTACCATCGCCCCTGGTCTGATCGCCGATGAAAACCGGGGCTTCTTGCCCACCGCGGGCGCGTTTGACCGCCCGCGCGATGCCGCCCAATGTGTCGAAATAATGATCAACGGTGGTCACACCCAATTCAACGGACTCAAGGTTTTGATAGGCCAAATCGACATCTTTCAACGCCTGTTGCAACAGGCCCGGATTTTTGCGTGCTTTTCCATCCACACCATAAGCGAAGCATTTGCGTGCCTGATAGGCGTCGGCCAACTCATCCTCGGCCCCCCATACCCCGCCGTCGATCAATCCGTTAACGTTTGATCCATACGCGCCTTCGGCATTGGAAAACACACGCAACGCTGCGTCATCAATGCCAACACCCATTTTTTGTGCATACTCCAGCGCATGGGCGCGCACGAAATTTTGGTCGATCGGTTCATCGGCGGTGGCGGCCTTATGCGCGGCCTCGGCCAACATGCGGGTTTGTAGGGGTAACAGATCGCGGAAAATTCCCGATAACGTCATTACCACATCAATGCGCGGGCGGCCCAATTCCGCCAGTGGGATCAAATCGGCGCCGCACAATCGCCCATGCCCATCAAACCGCGGGGTCGCGCCCAATAGGGCAAGCGCCTGTGCAATCGGGCCACCATCGGATTTTATGTTGTCAGATCCCCACAACACCAGGGCGATGGACCGCGGTATGCCGCCGGCCGCGTCGATCAATTTCTGCGCCTGCTTTGCCCCATCCTGCAATGCAAAGGCCGTGGGCATACGGAACGGATCAAACGCATGGATGTTGCGCCCCGTAGGTAGGATTTCGGGTGATCGTATCAAATCACCCCCCGGCACAGGGGCAATATACCGCCCCGAAAGCGCCCGCATCAGGCCAGAAAGTTCCGCCTGTGTATGCAACAACGTATCGGTCAGGTGCGCCTTAACCTCGGCCGGAGTGTCAGGTGGCAGAACGTGCAAGTGTTCGTTCAGTGCATCATTATCCACCGGTTGCCCAACCACATGCAGACCTGATGGGATAAGCGCCTGTTCCGTTTCCAATAGCGTGCGCCACAACGTGTCGGGATCGCGCCCATCAAGATCAACCGCGTCTGCCTGTTCTTGGATCAAGGTTGCCAAATCATCGCGTTCGGGCGCATCCGGGGCCAGCGCACGCCAGCGGTGCAAACTGTCTTTTAATTCGGCCAATCCTTTATACAGCCCCGCCGCCGCCAATGGTGGGGTTAGGTGTGTGACAGTAATCGCATTTGCGCGCCGTTTGGCCAATGTTGCCTCAGACGGGTTATTGGCCGCATAAAGATAAACGTTTGGCATATTGCCGATTAAACGATCGGGCCAATCATCTGCGCCCAACCCCACCTGTTTGCCGGGCATAAATTCCACGGCGCCGTGCATACCGAAATGCAAAATAACATCGGCCTGATAGATGGTTTTTAACCACAGATAGAATGTTGCAAAGGCGTGCGTGGGCGCGAACCCTTTTTCAAAAAGCAACCGCATCGGATCGCCTTCGTGCCCGAAGCCTGGTTGAACACCCACAAAAACTTTGCCGAAATGCCGCCCCAATACAAACACGCCCCGCCCATCAGATTGGATTTTGCCCGGGGCAGGGCCCCAAACACGCTCAATCTCTGGCAAATGCGGGGCGTCACGCACGATTGTATCGGCGGCAACATGGGCGGCTACGTTGGCCTCTTGCCCATAGTGTTCGGCATTGCCGCCCAGGATTGTTTGGCGCAGATCGTCGGGCGATGGGGGCAGATCGGCGCCCATATCATACCCTTGGGCTTGCATATGGGTTAAGGTATTAAACAGGCTTTCAAACACGCTGAGGTGTGCGGCCGTGCCCACGGCCCCGGCATTTGGTGGAAACCCATAGAGCACGATGCCCACCTTTTTGTCGGCGTTGGCCGCGCGGCGTAACATTGCCAATCGCTTGGTCTTTTCGACCAGGTGATCAACCCGTTCCCAACAGGGGGCCATTGCCTTGGCATCCATGGTTGGCCTGCACGCCCGGGCGCACCCCGCGCATCCATCTGGCCCGTGCCGCCCCCCGAACACAGTGGGGTTGGTGGCGCCGTCGATTTCCGGCAATGCCACCAGCATGGTGGTTTCAATCGGACCTAACCCGCCGGGGGACACCGCCCATTGGTCCAGGGTTTGAAATTCGATCGGGTGTGCGGCGATATAGGGCACATCAAGGTCTTTTAACACCGCCACTGCCGCCGCAGAATCGTTGTATGCGGGCCCGCCAATCAAACTGAACCCCGTCAGTGACACCAGCGTGTCGATCCGCCCGTCCGTGAAATATTCGGCAATCGCCCCCCGCGCGTCGAGCCCACCGGCAAAGGCGGGGATCACGGCAAGGTTCGCCGCCTGTAGTTTCCGAATAACCGCATCATAATGCGCGGTGTCCGAGGCCAGGATATAACTGCGCATCATCAAAAGACCGATGGTCGCATCGGGATGTTGCGGTTGCGGCAACGCGGCCGGATCGGTGACGATCCCGTGACCCGGGGTATCGGGGTGGTAAAGCCCCACATCGGGGTAATCAACCGGTTCGGCGGCCACCGTGCGGTTGGATGCGGTGGTGTGGCCATACATACCCACCAGAAAGCGGACCATGTGTTCGACATTATCGTCCGATCCGCCCAACCAGTATTGCATCGTCAAAAACCAGGCGCGCAAATCCCGAGCCTTGCCAGGAATATATTTCAAGATTTTGGGCAAACGGCGCAAAAGTTTCATCTGCGCTTCACCAGACCGTGCCGAAGGCTGTTTTGACCCGCGTAGTTTTTTCAACAACCGCATGGCTGTTGAGGCGGGTTTCGACATATCGAGATCGCCCATTTTCGTCAGACGCACGATATCTTGTGCCGATACGATGCCAACCATGGCGTCACACGCCCCGCGCCGCGCCTGTAAGATGGGCAAAATGGCGGTAATATGATCCTCTAAAAACAAGAGGTTGACCAGAATAATATCGCCGCGTTGCACGGCCGCCTTTGCCTGGTCCAACGCGGCGGGGTTTTCGGCCCATTCGGCGGCGGCATGCACCGATATGGTAAGATCTGGGAAATCCCCCGCCAGGCGCGCGGTGGCCCGCGCGGCGGGGCCGGCGGCATGGCTGTCAAGCGTTATGATAACAACGCGATAACCGGGAATATGATCGTCATCACCGCGCAAAATGGGCCTTCGCATCGTAAAGTGTGTCAATGTCGATCTGGGTTACCCCGCGATCGGTGGCGAATTTTTCGGTGTTTCGGCGGGCCTTACCGCGCACGAAAAAGGGGATTTTTTTCAATTCCTGTTCGGCCTCGGCCAACCAGGTCACCACATCGGCGCCTGGGGTCGGATCATCGGACGCGGGGGTTTCATCCGCTAATGTGCCGCCTGTGTCAGGGGGGTGGCCCCCATGGTGGCTGGGCCCTGCAGCATCGTGAAATTCAAAATCTTCACGGAACATGGTCAATAGGTGTTCTTCTAGCCCCATGACCAACGGATGCACCCATGTGTCAAAGATTACGTTTGCGCCTTCCCATCCCATTTGCGGGGAATACCGCGCCGGAAAATCCTGCACATGGACGGGGGCGGATATAACGGCGCACGGAATGCCTAAACGTTTGCCAATGTGGCGTTCCATTTGTGTGCCCAGGATCAGCTCGGGTGCCTGATCGGCGATGGCGCGTTCAACCTCAAGGTAGTCGTCGGTGACCAATGCGGTGACCCCAAATTCCTTGGCCGCTTGGCGCAGGGGGCGCGCAAATTCGCGATTGTAGCATCCCATGCCCACAACCTCGAACCCCATTTCATCGCGGGCGATGCGCGCGGCGGCAACGACATGGGTGGCATCCCCGAACACAAAGACCCGCTTACCGGTTAAATAGGTTGAATCCACCGATTTCGACCACCAGGGTTGGCGCAGGTGCGTTGTGTCGCGATGTGCGGGCAGGCCGGTAAGATGCGCAATTTCATTGATGAAATCGTGGGTCGCGCCAACCCCGATTGGGATTGTTTTGGTGAACGGTTGGCCACAGGTGCGTTCCAGATGCCGCGCCGCGGTTTCGGCATGTTCTGGATACATCACAACATTGATATGCGCCTGGCCCAGTTGGGCAATGTCATTCGGTGTGGCATCAAATGGGGCCACAACATTGATTGTGATCCCCATTGTATTCAATAGGCGCGTGATTTCCCCAATATCGTCACGGTGGCGAAACCCCAATGCAAGCGGGCCTAATATATTGGCAGTCACGGCATCTGTGCGTGCCATGGGGTGGGCCAACGCCTTGACGATTTGGTAAAATGTTTCGTCTGTGCCGAAATTTTCTTTGCGCTGATAACTGGGCAAATCCAACGGGATAACGGGGATGGACAATCCCATCGCCGCCGCCAAGCCGCCGGGGTCATCCTGGATCAATTCTGCGGTGCAGGACGCGCCCACGATCATGGCTTGCGGGCGATAGCGGTCATAGGCGTTTTGGCATGTTTCTTGAAAAAGGGTGGCAGTGTTTTCGCCCAAATCCCGGCCCTCGAACGTGGTGTAAGTGACCGGGGGGCGATGCCCACGGCGTTCGATCATCGTAAACAACAAATCGGCATAGGTATCGCCCTGCGGGGCATGTAGAACAAAGTGCATCCCCCGCATCGCGGTGACCACACGCATTGCCCCAACGTGTGGGGGGCCTTCGTATGTCCAAACCGATAACTTCATTCCGCGGCCTGCGCCATTTCGGGGGTTAACATTGCGCGGCGTCTAACCGGGCGGGAAAACAGGCCCGCCAAATCGCCCGCTTGATCGTAAAAATGGATGGGGGTGAAGACCAATTCGATGGCCCATTTTGTGGTCAACCCTTCCGCTTCTAACGGGTTGGCCAGGCCAAGGCCGCACACTGTTAAATCGGGGCGTCCGGTGCGCACACGGTCAAGCTGCCGATCAACATCTTGCCCTTCTGAAATCACAGGCCCATCTGGGATCAGCGCCAAATCCGATGCGGTAAGGGTTTTGTGGATGTAGGGTTGCCCGATTTCAAGCGCGGTCATGCCGCATTCACGGATTAAAAATCGCGCCAGGGGAATTTCAAGCTGACTATCGGGCATAAAGAAAATCGTTTTGCCGCGCAACGGTGCGGCGGCGTTGGCGATGGCTTGGCGGGCACGGGCGCGCGGTGCGGCGGTGACCCGATCAAATGTGGCGGCGTCAACACCAAATTCGTCTGCAATCGCGCGCAGCCATAGCGTTGTGCCTTCCTCACCAAAGGGAAAGGGTGCCTTGATCCTGCGCGCACCGCGACGTTCCAATGCCGCGGCGGTTTCCCCAAGAAATGGTTGCAAGCAGGCAAACACTGTATTGGGGCCAATGCCCGGGGCCTCGGCCGAGCGCGGCGCAGGTAAAACATGAATCGGCCCGATACCCATGTGCCGTAGCAGGCGCACCGCTTGATCCTCTGCCACATCGGGTAGGGCCCCCACCAACAGCAGGGCGCGCGTATCTGTTTGCGGCAATCCCGGCACCATGGCCGCCAGGCAGGAATCTTCGCCTTGGGTAAATGTTGTTTCAATGCCCGATCCGGAATAGGCCAACACCCGCACATGGGGCGCGTGCCGTTGGTTTAGCCGCTCTGCCGCGTGGCTAAGGTCTAATTTAATGACCTCGGATGGGCATGATCCCACCAAAAACAAACGCTTTATATCCGGGCGTCGCGCCAGCAATCGCGCAACTTCGCGGTCCAGCTCATCCTGCGCGTCGGCCATGCCGGCTAAATCACTTTCTTCTAGGATGGCGGTGCCGAATCGCGGTTCGGCAAAAATCATCACACCAGCGGCCGATTGTAACAAGTGCGCACAGGTGCGCGACCCCACCACCAGGAAAAAGGCATCTTGCATTTTGCGATGCAGCCAAATGATGCTGGTTAGGCCGCAAAATACCTCGCGCTGCCCACGTTCTTTAAGAATCGGGGCCGTTTGGCAAGTGCCTGTGGAGGTAAGGGCGGTGGCGCGCGTGATTGTCATGCCGCACCTTTTGCAACATGGTCACCCTGCAGACGGGCCAGGCGCAGTTTGCGCAAAAATTGCGCGGCATTGATGACATACGTGGTATATGCGGCAAGCGCGATCCACATCTGCACGTCGTGGGCCAGACCCATCCATAACGCCCAGACATACGCCAGATGCAGGGCGATTACGGCAAAACTAACGACGTCTTCCCAAAAAAAGGCGGGCGCAAAGAGGTATTGGCCGAAAACGGCCTTTTCCCAAATTGCGCCTGTCACCATGATGGTCAAAAGGATTAATGTTTTGACAATGATTGACATTGTGGCCGCGTCATAGCCCACACCCGCCACCAAAAACCGCAGAACCAGGATCAACGACACCAGAAAAACCACAAATTGCAACGGGGCCAGGATCGCCTGCACTGTTGTCCACACGCTTTCATCACGCCGCGCCCGTTGCGCAGGTGTGTAAAGCGGCCGCTGCAATGGCGATGTTAAAATGTCGCTTGGCATGTGTGGCACCGATTCAAACGGGTGTATGGTTAGAACAAGCCTAAATCTGTCAATCGCAATGTGTCAATTAAAACTTACACATGCGACGTTTGCGCAAGTCCTGCCACTAAGTTTTCATGACACAGCCAAAAGGCCGCCTTTGGCTTTGGCATCGTTTGGCGACTTTTCGCGTGGTTCTGGGCATATGCGGCGGTGTCAATTTCATTTGACATACTCGGGCGGGTATTTACTATCAAAGTGTAAAGCCACGTTTATAGTTGCGGTGGATGATTATGGATACGATTGCACAATCTGGATCGGTAAAGGCGCCTTTTATACCCACAGGCGCGGTGCAGCAGATGGCACAACGGGCCATTAATGCGTTAGCGGCGCAAAAAACACCGCGCGATCCAGGGTATTTAGCGGGCCCGCCGTCTTTGCCTGCCCCTCTTATTCTACCGGAAAAAACGTTGAATGATTTGTGTGATGTTTACCTTGCGGCAGAGTCGAATCTTGGTGTGCAACATCAAACCATTCTGCGGTTGCGACGCCATGGCCTGTCGAATCCGGTGATCGTTGATGATGTCATCCCTGCCGTGGCGCGGATTTTGGGCAAACGATGGGCCGATGACGAGGTTAGCTTTGCCGATGTTACAATCGGCACAGAACGATTGCAGAAAACTGTGCGCAGGTTGGCCACATGGGGCGGGGCGGATGGCCCGAATGTTGGGAGAGCTGCATCGCAAAACATTCTTTTGATTGTTCCGCAACCTGAACAACATACGCTTGGCGCCATTGTCTTAACGGATCAATTTCGCCGCCTGGGCTATGACGTGGAGTTAGAGGTTCACCCATCCCCCCAACGAATTATTCATCTTATGCAGGGCCGTTTTTACGCCATGGTTGGGGTGACAGTTGCGGGGCATAAAACGATTACATGGATCAAAGATTTGATTGGGTCCATTCGCGCAAATGTGCAACATGCTGCAACGCCTATTGTCTTGGGTGGGGTTGCCACGGGGCAAGATTTGGATGTGCTGCGCCGAACCAAGGCGGATTTTGTGGCCAACGATGCCCGGGCTGCTTTGCACGTGTGCGGACTGCCCTATGATGCTGCCCCGCCTGCCACAGTTCACGACCTATAGTTATACATAACGAACACATTGGCGGTTGGGGCGTAGATATGCGAATGCGGACTCTAGGGGTATGATTGAATGAATACGCATGGCGCCGATTTCTGGGCCCAACCTTTGGCCCCCCATATCGCGCCCGAACAGTTTACCAAAATTGTGACAACCGCCGCCGATTTAGCGATTTTTGTTACAACGGATGGTATTGTTCAATCGGTGATTGTGAATCCTTTGAATGCCACCCTTGGGCGATTGGATCATTGGGTAAACCGCGACATTCGTGATTTTACGATTGCCGATAGTTTGCCAAAGCTGGAAAGATGCTTTGCAGTCTACCGCACAGGGGGAAACCACCCCACTGATGCCATCGAAATTAATCATTGTGGGGATGCTGATTGGGAATTTCCGATCCGCTATACCCTACATGAAACGGGGCGCGATGGCGTTATTTTGATGCTTGGCCGTGATTTGCGCCCTGTGGCCGAACTTCAACAACGCTTGGTCAAGGCGCAACTCACGCTCGACAAAGATTATGAAACCAGCCGCGATTACGAGATCCGCTATCGTGTTGTCATGGATACGGCACCCGATGGCTTTATCGTGGTAGAGGTTGCATCGGGGCGGATTATAGATGCCAACGCCGCCGCCGCGCGGATTTTGGAGACCGCGCCCGACGCATTGGTGGGAACATCGCTATCCGCAGAATTTGAAGGCCGCAAACGCGGTGCATTTATTGACGATTTGGTGCGCGCGGCCAACGATGAAATCCTAGGTCCGGTACGTGTAACCACTCGGCGCGGGCATAATGACGTGGCATTATACCCAACCGTTTTTCGCGTTGCGCGTTACAAAACCCTACTGTGCCGAATTGATACGGCAGAGGCGGTTGAAACAGCGGCCTCTGGAATGATCCGAAAACTTGACGCCCTATTTCGTGAAGGGCCCGATGCGGTGGTATTTACCGACGGGTTTGGCATAATCCGTTCTGTAAATGATGCGTTCCTAAGTTTGTGTGGCGCAGGCGATGCGTCGTATATCAGGGGTAAGTCCCTGGGCGATTTTCTGGTGCGCGGTAGCGTTGATCTGAAAACGATGATGGATCATGCCGCGCGCGCCGGATTTATGCGGATTCATGCGACCCGATTAAAAGATGTGCATGGGGCGATGACCCCAGTTGAATGTTCGGCAACCGCGTTAGGGTCAATTCAATCTACCTTTGCATTTGTTATGCGCGATGCCACATATGCCGCGGCCTTGCGTGAAATACCCACAACAGAAGCGGCGGAGGCAGGGGCCACAGCCCCCATCA
>CALFSY010000252.1 GCA_937916365.1 uncultured Jannaschia sp.
CAGCCTGGCAACCCTGGCCACAATGAACGCCATCGGTTTGCCCATTCATCAGATGAGCGTGACAGGCATGATCGTGGCGCTGGGCCTTTTGGTGGATGCAGGCATTGTGATGACCGATGAAATCGCGCGCCGATTGCGCGCCGGCACACCGCGTGGAGCTGCCGTGGGGGCCGCCGTGGGCCGATTAACGATGCCGTTGTTCGCCTCAACCGCAACAACGGCGTTGAGCTTTATGCCCATGATCCTGTTGCCCGGTCCCGCGGGTGATTTTGTGGGATCCATCGCGTTGGCCGTGGTTATTATGTTGACTTGGTCGTTTATCGTGGCAATCACCATAACGCCCGCCATCGCCGGATGGATTTTGCCGAACACAGGGGCAGGATTTTTTGCCAATGGCCTATCGGGTGGACGATTGGGACGGGTGTTTGCCGCATCGCTACGTTGGTCAGGCCGCAATCCGATTCGATCGATTACCATTGCGTTGATTTTACCGGTTTTGGGGTTTTCCGCCCTGCCACTTTTGACCGCGCAATTTTTCCCCGGCGTCGATCGGGATCAATTTCATATCGAGGTGGAATTGCCCCCTGGCACGGCGTTGGAACACACGCGCGCGGTCGTGGCGCGGTTGGATGCCGCATTGGGCGAGGAAACGGGGATCGAACAGGTAACCTGGACAATCGGCACATCGGCCCCGGCCTTTTATTACAACATCACCAGCGGGCGCGATGCCGCCCCAGGGTACGCGCACGCCCTGATCCGCACATCCAGCCCGCAAATGACCGAGACGATTTTGCCGCGTCTGCAGCGCGATTTACCCGCCCATGCGCCCGAGGCGCAGGTATTGGTGCGCGGTTTGGTGCAAGGCCCGCCAGTAAATGCACCGATTGAGCTGCGCATTGTGGGGCCGGATATTGATGTGTTACGCGCCGAAGGCGCCGCCCTGCGCCGTTTGGTGACCACCCAAGATCCCGTAACGATGGCGCGGGCATCAATCACCGAAGGTGCACCAAAACTGTCTATCACGGTGGATGAGGCCGCCGCGCGTCGATTGGGTTTAACCCTGGCCGATGTAGCCCAGCAATTAGAAAGCGCGTTGGTGGGCATCACCGGTGGGTCGCTTATCGAAGGGGCAGAGGATTTACCCGTGCGGGTGCGTTTGGGCGATACCTTACGCGCCGATCCCGCAGCCATTCGCGACATGCCTATTTTTCCCGCAGGGGCGAATGCCCGCGCCGCCGAAGGTGGAGTGCCCACCACACCGTTGTCTGCGATTGCTGAGGTCACTTTGATCCCCGGCGAAGGAACAATAACGCGCCGCAATGGCGAACGCGCAAACACGGTACAGGCCTTTTTATTGCGCGGCGTTTTGCCCGAACAAGGGTTGCGCGATGTGCAGGCGGCCATGGCATCACAAGGGTTTGCATTGCCCCCGGGATACCGGTTGGAAATCGGGGGGGATAACGATGCGCGCAATTCCACCCTGAACAATTTACTGGCGCCATTGGGCCTCATTATAACGTTGTCGATTGCGGTTGTCGTGATGACGTTGCAGTCGTTCCGCCTGGCGGCGATTGCCTTGGTTGTCAGTGCGCTAGCGGCAGGATTGTCGATGCTGGCCCTGGCGATTTTTGATTATCCGTTTGGAATAACCGCAGTGATTGGGTTGATTGGCTCAATCGGGGTTAGCATCAATGCCGCGCTAATTATCATGACAGCCTTGCAAAACGATTCGGCCGCACGCGCCGGTGATCCTGTTGCGGCGGCCGATGTGGTTTTAACCTCTGCCCGGCATATTGTATCAACAACTATTACAACGGTTGGCGGGTTTTTGCCGTTGATTTTGGCAGGCGGTGGGTTTTGGCCGCCGTTTGCCATGGCAGTGGCGGGGGGGGTGTTGTTATCAACAGTGGTTAGCTTTTATTTCACGCCGCCTGCGTTTCTGTTGATCTACGCGGGGCGGTGGCGCGATAACCCTGCGGCAAAGGTTGGGGATACCCGCGCCAAAAGGCCCGCCGCCGTTTTGCAAGCCGCCGAATAGGGTTTAAGTAAGATTTCTAAAGACCCTGATCTGCGCGATGCGCTACACTACAAGAGACCTATCACCCAAACGATCCCTGCCCCCACAAAGGCGCTTATCAACGCCAGGCTGATGCGCGCCGGCCATGGGGATTGTTGGGGTGGGGGCACGGATTTGGCCTGCGCTAATAACGCGGCTTCGGCCAATTCTGGCAAGCGGGGACCAAACCGCGACAATACCTGCGCCGTGCGCGCCAAATCCCTTGCCAATGCGCGGGGTCCTACATTGCGGGTAATGTAATCTTCGACCACGGGGCGTGCGGTGCGCCATATATTTATGTTTGGGTCCAGCGACCGCGCCACACCTTCGGCCACCACCATGGTGCGTTGCAGCAGGATCAATTCCGTTCGAGTTTGCATACCAAAACGTTCGGTTACTTCAAACAGATGGGCCAACAATCGCGCCATTGATATGCGATTGGCGTTCATTCCAAAAATTGGTTCGCCCACTGCACGCAGGGCTTGGGCAAATTCGTCAATGTCGCGGTCGGCAGGCACATAGCCGGCCTCGAAATGCACCTCTGCCACCCGGCGATAATTTTTTCGGATAAATCCATAAAGGATTTCGGCGTAAACGCGGCGCGTATATTCATCAAGCCGCCCCATAATCCCGAAATCAAGCGCGACAATATCGCCATTTTCGGCCACCTTTAGGTTACCGTGGTGCATATCGGCATGAAAATATCCATCCCGCAGGGCATGCAGTAGAAACATCCGCAAAATCTGCGTGGCCAGTTTGCCTTTGTCGTGGCCGGCCGCATCAAGTGCATCAGTGTCAGACATCGCAATACCCTCGGCCCAGGCCAAAGTCATGATCCGGCGCGAAGATAGGCCCCATTCGACCTTAGGCACGGCAAACCCGTCATCGTCGGCCGTGGTGGCGAAAAATTCGCCGGCGGCGGATGCCTCGATCCGCAAATCTAATTCGCGTAGAACGACCCCCTCAAAGTGCGCAATCACATCTTTGGGTCGCAGGCGGCGGGCGGCGGGCGATAGTGCCTCAATCACCCAAGCGATAAGGTAAAACGCATCAATATCTTTACGAAATGCGCGGTCTATCCCGGGGCGTAGGATTTTGACGGCAACGGATTTACCGGTTTCGCGCAGGCGGGCGCGATGGACCTGTGCGATTGAGGCGGCGGCCACGGCGTCGGAAAATTCGGTAAACAACGATTCAACCGGTTCACCCATCTCTGTTGCCACGGCGCGGCGGGCCTCGGCCGTGGGAAAGGGTGGCAATTTATCTTGTAACATTTGCATTTGTGTTGCCAGGTCATGGCCAACAACATCAGGGCGGGTGGACAAAATTTGCCCAAATTTCACATACGCCGGGCCCAGCGCCATTAAGGCGCGGGGAACGGGCGGGACCGTGGGATCGCCCTGCAACCCTAGCCAAGCGAACGGCCATCCCAAAACACGTGCCGCAATGCGCACCGATGGCGGGGCCTGCATCGCCGCCAAAACGGCGGCCATGGCGCCCGTGCGTTCAAACGTTGCGCCTGTGCGCACCAGCCGCCAAATGTTGTGTGGGCCGCGCACGTTAGATTTTCCATCCTGAATGCAACGCTGCAATACCGAAACTAAGGTTGCGATAACGCACCTGCGCAAACCCTGCTGTGGCAATCATGGCTGCGAAATTATCCTGATCGGGGAATTGTCGGATCGAATCGACAAGGTATTGATAACTATCTTGATCGCTTGCAATTATACGCCCCATGCGCGGGATGACGTGAAAGGAATAAAGATCGTAGAAATGTTGCAACATCTGTTGCGGCAGATGGCTGAACTCTAACACCATCAACCGCCCTCCGGGTTTAAGGACACGAAATGCCTCACGCAGGGCCGTGTCAATTCGGGTAACATTTCGCATTCCAAAGCCGATTGTATAAACATCGAATGTATTATTGGCGAATGGTAGGGCCATTGCATCACCTACGCACCAACTCAATCGTTCGGTCGTTTGTGCGGCCAATGCCCGTTTCCGCCCCTCAACCAACATCGGTTCGGTTAGGTCCAGCACGGTGACCTGTGCGGTTGGTGCGCGGTGCAAAAACCGAAATGCAATATCCCCCGTGCCCCCGGCAACATCTAACATGGTCTGCCCATTACGCGGGGCCAACCAATCCATCATTGCGTCTTTCCATAGGCGATGGATACCAAAACTCATCACATCGTTCATAATGTCATAACGTTTTGCCACGCTTGCAAAAACACCGTGGACCAGGCCCGCCTTTTCCCATTCGTCGACAACGCGCGCGCCAAAATGCGTTGTGCTATTTTCCGTGTTATTGTGGCCCTCGGTCATGGTGTGCCCCTTTTGCATTCCCCCCTTTATAGACCGCCTATGGAATGGCACAATGCGACGGTTAGATCGAAAGGAATCACATTTTGCCTGAATTGCCAGAGGTGGAAACCATACGCCGTGGTCTTTATCCGATTCTTGTGGGCGCGCGTATTACAAAGGCACAGGTTAATCGCCCCGATCTACGTTGGCCCTTGCCAAAGGATATGGCCATGCGATTGACCGGTGCCTGGGTCACACAGTTATGGCGGCGGTCAAAATATCTGTTGGCCGATCTGGATACGGGCGAAACGCTTTTGGTCCATCTTGGTATGTCAGGGCGCATGGTGGTTTCTGCCCCCGATGTCGGGCTAAAGGGCGATGATATTGTTGGCACGTTTCATTATCACCATCCGGCCCCGGCCAAACATGATCATGTGGTAATTTATACCGACGCAGGCGCGCGCGTCACATTCAATGATGCCCGCCGTTTTGGCGCGATGGATATGATCGTAACCGAACAGGTGAATGACCATTGGCTATTGTCGGGGATGGGGCCTGAGCCTTTAAGCAATGCATTTAACGCCGCCTATTTGGCCACCCGTTTCAAAAACCGCCGCACGCCCGTTAAATCGGCGCTGCTGGATCAAAACATCGTTGCGGGTTTGGGCAATATCTATGTTTGCGAATCCTTGCATCGCGCGGGTATTTCGCCGCTGCGTCCTGCTGGGAAAATTGTAGGCGATGATCTTGACCGCCTGGTGCCTGCGATCCGCGATGTTTTAACCGATGCGATTGCCGCGGGCGGATCGTCGCTTAATGATTATCGGCAGGTTGATGGCGAATTGGGGTATTTTCAACATACGTTTCGTGCCTATGGCCGCGCGGGCGCGGAATGCCCCACACCAAACTGTGGTGGCACGATCCAACGTATGGTGCAATCGGGCAGATCCAGTTTTTATTGCCCGCTTTGCCAAAGATAGGTTGAACCAACGGCGCAGGGTGATAGAGTCAATACCTCAATAATAGCCTAAGGTTTTGCCAATGGCCTATGAAACCTTGATCGTCGATGTTGACGATCACATCGCGCTGATCAAACTAAATCGCCCCGATGCAATGAATGCGTTAAACGCGCATCTTTTGTCGGAATTGTCCAATGCGCTGGGTGCCGCGGAACAAAATGCCAAGGTGCGATGCATCGTTATAACCGGATCAGACAAGGTATTTTCCGCCGGGGCGGATATTGCGCACATGAAAGACAAAAGTTTTGCAGATGTATTTAGCACCGATTTGTTCGGGCGCGATGTTGACGCGCTTTTGTCCTGCCGCAAACCCATTATTGCGGCGGTTGCCGGCCATGCATTGGGCGGGGGGTGCGAATTGGCCATGATGTGCGACTTTATTATCGCCGCCGATACCGCAAAATTTAGTCAACCCGAAATCAACCTTGGTATCATCGCAGGGATCGGCGGAACCCAACGTTTGACACGTGCCGTGGGCAAATCAAAATCCATGGACATGCACCTAACCGGTCGCCCCATGACAGCGGAAGAGGCCGAACGCGCCGGTCTTGTTTCGCGCGTGGTGCCCGCCAAAAAATTGATGGAAGAGGCAATGGCAGCCGCTGCCAAAATCGCGGAAAAATCCACCATCACGATGATGGCCGTGAAAGAGGCAGTCAATCGCAGCGCCGAAACAACCCTGCGCGAAGGTATGTTGTTTGAACGGCGCCTTTTTCACGCGCTTTTCGCCACCGAAGATCAGACCGAAGGCATGGCAGCCTTTTTAGAAAAACGTGACCCCCAATTTCGTGATAAATAGTCAACGTTAAAAGGGGCTTTTTTTTTGCTGCAAAACCATTTATCAACCCCCTAAATGCGCGTGAGGCCCGCCCAGGCCAGAGTGTCGGTCAACCGATCCGAATGTCGTGGAATCACGTGTTAAATACTGTAATTCTGATCCACGAAAGGGACCCATCCCATGGCAAATTCGCCCCAGGCAAAAAAACGCGCCCGCCAAAATGAAAAACGTTATGCCGTTAACAAAGCCCGCCGGTCACGCATTCGCACCTATGTGCGCCGGGTGGAAGAGGCGATTGCCGCCGGTGACCCCGCTGCGGCGCACGACGCATTGAAAAATGCACAGCCAGAATTGATGCGCGGCGTTACAAAAGGTGTGCTTCATAAAAACACCGCTGCACGAAAAATGTCCCGCCTTGCGGCCCGTGTAAAGGCGCTGGGAACGTAAGGTTTTATTTGGTCCATACGCAGAATATTACCCGTGCGCCCCAAAAATCATCTAGGCTCTAAGCTAAGACAACCGGATATAAAACAGCCCTGCTTGCACAGCCACTTCTCTTGTGTATACCACCCAAACATATCGCCGGTGTAGCTCAGCTGGTAGAGCACGTCATTCGTAATGATGGGGTCGTAGGTTCGAGTCCTATCACCGGCACCATATTTATTGTTTTGTGTGTAGAATGCGTTTAAGGCTTTGAAAGGTAACGTAAAATAGGCGGTTC
>CALFSY010000253.1 GCA_937916365.1 uncultured Jannaschia sp.
GCCGGAACAACACCTAACCCCCGTTGCCGGCGTATTTGACGATCCTATGGCGGTGGCAGATTTGTTTTTGGGCACCCCATATTTGTGGGGCGGGATCAGCCGTTGGGGAATCGATTGTTCAGGGTTGGTGCAAACGGCATTTATGGCCTGTGGTGTGGATTGCCCACGCGATACCGACCAACAAAATGAAACATTGGGCGAATTTTTGCATAATGACGACGCCTTGCAACGCGGCGATTTGATTTTTTGGGACGGCCACGTTGGCATGATGTCAAATGATGAAACCCTGCTACATGCCAATGCACATCACATGGCGGTGGTATATGAACCATTGGCCGAGGCCGAGGCCCGCATCCACGCCCATGAATTCGGGCCGATCATAGCACGCAAACGGGTGCACCTGCCGGGCTGATTACACCACGCGGCGGATGAGTTTGCGTTCCAGCACCCGCAATACCGACCTTAGATCGTGCCCACGTTTTAGGATGCGCCCGTCCATCGCGATCACGGCATATTGACCTTGCCGATCTTTTAATTTCGGGCGTTTTTCGATGCGGTAAATCGGATGTTCGGCGGTGCGGCGGAAAATTGCGAAAACGGCCACATCCCCAAGGTGCGAAATGCCGTAATCGCGCCATTCCCCCGCGGCCACCATACGCCCGTAAAGGGTTAGAATAAGGGCAAGTTCGCCGCGGTTAAACGCGATTGGATGTGATTTGGGGGCTACATTGGTGTGTGGTGAAAACATCATAACCCATATGGTGACCGCGATTTTTGGCGAAATCAAGCATCCAGATGCCGCCCTGCCTGCCAATCCTTAAAAGACGTGGATTTATCTAAACCGCAATCTGGTCCGGCACCAATGCCCGCCCCACAAGCGCCATGATTGTTGTTTCATCCAGCGGTGTTTGAATTTTGCTGGCCTTGCCATCCAATGTTAAAAATGAATGGCCATGCACAAAACACCATAAGGCATAAGCGCGTGCCGCCACCTCGGGCGATTGGCGGGCAAGCCCCATGTGATCGGCCACCACGCCAATGACGATGTCAAAACAGGCTTTGCCCGATGTCATAAGGTCTTCGTCCTGTGCATGGTCGGTGGTTAAACTAAACATTACCACAAACATCCCGGGTTCGGTTTTTGCAAAGGTGACATATACGTTTCCCAATGCCATAATGCGTTCGGGCGACCCCGCCGGATATGCGTCGGCGGCCCGTTGCATACCGTCGCGCATCCGTTCCAACGCTTGATGCGCTACGTGGCGCATAATTTCATGGCGATCTTTGAAATGTTTGTAAGGTGCTGCCGTGCTAACCCCCGCATGGCGGCACGCCTGGGCGATGGAAAACCCGTCTGGCCCGTATTGTTCAATCAACTGCCGCACGGCATCCAAAAGATGTTCGCGCAGATCCCCATGATGATATTTTTTCCTTATTTCAATCAAATCATTAGGTCCGTTCATACACGTGTTTGACATTTTTTCTTTGACTAAGTTAGGACCGCTTACATATGTAAGTGATGCTAACTTTGCAATGGCCAATGCCAAGGATAAGGATATGACCAAGATCAAAGGGGCGGCCCTGTTATGGCGCCGCGTGTCGGCGAATATGGGGCGCGTGGTTATGACCCTGGTAATTGTGGGGGGGGCCATTTTTGCGGGTGTTGCGGGCCATCGTGTGCTATCGGTTCGCGCGGCACAAACAAACGGGCCGGAATCGGCACCGCTTACTGCGGTGACGCCGATGGTAATCCAGATGCAAGACACGCTTACCATCCCCCGCCGGTTTTCCGGCCAGTTTGAGGCGGCGCAGGAAACAACCCTAAGTTTCGAAGAAGGCGGCACAATCTACGACATTTTGGTTCGCGAAGGTGATCGTGTTGCGCAAGGCGATGTGATTGCCGCCATTGATACACGATTGTTGCAGGCGGAACGCGCCCGTCTTTTGGCCACCCGCGCGGTGTTAGAGGCCGAAACCGACCTTGCCCAACGCACCGATGAACGGCAACGCGCCCTGTTGGCCGATGGGCATGTTACCCAACAGCGGGTTGATGAAACCTCACTCCAGCTGGCGGGGCTCGAAGCGTCTGTTGCGGAAATTGATGCGCGTTTGGCGGCCGTGGATGTGCGCCTCTCAAAGGCACAGATTTTGGCCCCATTTGCGGGGGAAATTGGCACGCGGTTGCTTGATGTGGGTGCTGTTGCCGGGCCGGGCACGCCCGTTGTAACCTTATTGGAAAGTGGGCCATCGCGGTTTCGTGTGGGGATAGATCCAATCTTGGCCGCACAGTTGGATACCGGTGCAGAGGCCGAAATACAGATCGGCACCATCCGTCACACCGCGCGATTGGCCTATTTGGCCCCTGAATTGGATGCGGCTACGCGCGCGCGCATCGCATTTTTCGATGTCATGGCCGATGTTGCCCCACCGTCCCGCACGGCGGGTGAACTGACCTTGACCGAAACGATCGAAACAACCGGCGCTTGGGTGCCGTTAACAGCATTGCGCCAAGGCCCGCGCGGCACCTGGGTTTTATTAACCGTTCAGGATGGTGACATGGGCGAGCGTGACACGGGCGAAGATACCCCGCCCATAGTCGCGTTAGAGGCGGCCGAAATCCTGCATCTGGATCGTGATCGTGCTTTTGTGCGGGGCAGTTTCGTAGACGGGGCGTTGATCCTGCCATCTGGCACGCATCGGGTTGTGCCTGGCGAATTTGTGCGTCTTATACACACTGACGCGGGTATTGGGGGGCCAGAATAATGCCCACCGACGCGCCCCTTTCATCCTATACTTGGCGGCAACCGCGTGTTGTGGCGCTGGCCCTGCTTGTCATCTGTGCCGCCGGATTATCGGCGCTTGTATCCATCGGCCGGCAAGAAGACCCTACCATCACCAATCTTTTTGCCACTGTGACCACCATTTACCCGGGCGCAGAACCCGCTCGGGTTGAGGCGCTGGTCACCGCCGAAATCGAAGATGCGTTACTAGAAATTGCCGAGGTTGATGTGGTTGATTCCACATCGTCCACCGGGGTTTCCATTGTGTCGATCGAATTGTTGGAAACGTTGCCGGATGACCGGATCGAACAGGTGTGGTCCGAAATTCGGGATACGTTGGGCGATGCGGCGTTGACATTTCCGTCCGGGGCACAAGACCCTGATCTCAACACCGATGGCGCGGGGGCCTATGGCGCGATTGTGGTGTTAACCCCCAATCATTCCGATGTGCCGCTAACCCTTATGGCCCGCTATGGTGAGGTATTGGCGGATCATTTGCGCGGGGTGCCCGGCACCAAATTAGTCGATTTATTTGGGCTACCGGACGAAGAAATCACCGTCACACTTGATATGTCGCGCATCGCGGCTCTGGGGTTGCGCGCCGATCAGGTGGCCGCCGCCATTACCGCCGCCGATGCCAAGGTGCGCGCGGGTGAGGTTTTGGGCGTGCGCGACGCCCTGGTGGTTGAGGTGCAGGGCGAAATCGACAGTCTGGGGCGTTTGCGTGACATTGTATTGCGCGAAGGGCCCGATGGGATTGCCCTACGATTAAGCGATGTGGCCACAATCGAACGCGGGCCACGGGCGCCCGCCCCCGAACTTGCGTTTCACAATGGCCATCCGGCAATTTTAGCCGCGGCAAAGTTGGAAGATGGCCTGCAAATTGATCTATGGGCCACCGATATTCGCACAGCGTTGGATCGTTTTGTCACCGAATTGCCCGCAGGCATAACCGCAGAATTGGTTTTTGACCAATCCACCTACACCGCGTCACGATTGGCCGAGGTCGGGCGCAACATGGCCTTAGGTGTTGGTTTGGTGGTGTTGGTGTTGTTTTTTACCCTAGGCCCGCGGGCCGCCATGATTGTGGCCATCATTCT
>CALFSY010000254.1 GCA_937916365.1 uncultured Jannaschia sp.
TTCTTTGTCCATATCGGTCTCCTTTATGGTATTTTGGGGATCGGTGGTGGTGATCGGCTTGATCAAACGCATGGCCCAATCGACCGCGCGGGCTTTGGATTTAGGTGCGTAAACAGCACTTGGCGTTATATCATCGCCCTCTGGTTCGGCACGCGCGAACCCCGCCAACGAAATACCGGTCAACACGCCGGACTTCAGTTGCGCCCACAAATCGGTATCCCCGATCTGAATGCCCACGGCCCACGCACCCTCCGGTTCCTGTGGAAACAATGCATCGCCTTTACGCACCAGCCAGCTTTCAGCAACGAAAGCCATTTCGTTGTTAAAGGAATGTTCTGTGTCGATGTTCCAAAGACGACCCTGGCGCATAAAATCGGCTTGGGCTTTGCGGATCGTTTCAGCACTGGCGGTATCGCCATGGGCGTCTTCCTGATCGGGGGCATAAACAATGCCGTAGGCGCGGCGCAACTCGTCATCGGCTTTAACAAGAGCGAACCCCGCAACCCGCAAATTGGCATCATCCACAGCCTGCCCGTCGATCGATTTTAGGGTGACCCCTTTGCCGGTCGCGGGATTTTTAACCAGAGACAAGTATTCGACGTGTAGGTTTGTAAGTCTAGCCAAGGTTGGCTCCAAAGGGTATGTGCGTGTTGTGTTGAAATCTTACTTGCACGATTGGTTTTGATCGTGGAAGGTGGGAAAAGAGGCTTTCGTTTAGGGCTAAACTTTCAACAAGTTACACATTTCCACGCATCCTCTATGTCAGGGGCATGGACATTGAAAACGCCCCCAAACATGACGCGAGCGCGGTCACCATTGATGTCGAAAAGTCTAATCTTTTGGGCCTGCTCAGCGCGCGGACCGAAACCGGCCTGGACGGCGAATATCTTTGGCCCATTGAGCCGCTTTCCTTGGCCATGCTTTACCGCGCCAGCGCCGAGCACAACCGCGCCATTCACGTAAAAGCCGAAAGCGCCTTTGGTGGCGGGCTGGTGGGAAATGCCGCGCCGATTGAAACGCTGTGCGATACCGGCGCAACCGAAATGTTCGTGCACTTGGGCCTTGATGTGGAAACCTATGGCAATGCCTTTTTGCAGGTGATCCGATCCCGCGACGATCAGCGGATCATTGGGCTGCGCCGATTGCCCGCCATCACCATGGCCCGTTTTCGCAACGGATTTTTGCAGCGCGTAACCACCCCAAACGGCGACACTAAACGGATCACATTTTCGGCAACTGAAATCGTGCACCTGCGTGACTTGTGCCCCCAAGGGCGACACTATGCGTATCCCTCTTGGATCGGGGCGGAAGGCATGTTGGAACTGGCCCATGCCGCCACGCGCTACAACGCAGCCTTTTTCAAAAACAACGCAATCCCTGAATATGCCATTGTCTTCAAAGGCCCCACCCCAACAGCAGACCAAAAAAGGGCAATCCGTGATTTTTTTAATAACGAATTTAAGGGAATGGACGCCGCCCACCGCACCCTCATCTTGAGCACCGGCGAAGAACACGGGGTCGACATCAAACGCCTTACAGCGGATGTCAAAGACGGCGATTTCCTTAAACTTATCGATGCGGCGCGCGATCGCATTCCCATCGCACATGGCACACCACCGCGCATTTTAGGGATCATGGCGGCGGGCCAGCTTGGCGGCGGCGGCGAAGTCGCGGGCCAGCTGTTCACGTTCGAACATCTCACCGTCAAACCCAAACGCCGCCGTATGCTTGATCAACTGCGCCCGCTGCTGAAAGAACTTGGCCTCACCCCTGGCAGCGCCGAGGATGGTCTAATCGAAGGCCAGGTTGCCTTTCGACCGCTTGATCTAACACCGCCAAAAGACGACGCCGAACACCTGCCCGCGCTGGTGCAAGCAGGCATTCTAACACCCGAAGAGGCCCGCGCCTTTCTACCGGCAGCGATCACCCCGCACGAGAGCGCCACACAGGCCGCTGGAGCGGCGATTGAACGATCGGCGCCCACACCCTCGGCCCAGGCGCTTGCGGCGCTCCTGGCGCGACACTGAAGGCGTGCGCGACCATGACAAGGCCCCCCAAAACCGATAGAGCCCCCAAAGCGGCCCATAGAGCGGCATCTTATGGAGATCGGCATACTGGCCCCAAAAAACCCAACAAGGCCGCTCAGCGGGCCGCACAGCCCGTCTCTGAGGCTCTGGGCGGGCGTGGGCGGCCACCAAAATACACCGACCAAGAAAAAGAGCAGGCGTATTTTGAATACCTGGCCGGGGACAGCTCCACCGAGATCGCCGCCCGCATCGGGTGCACCCCGCGCACCGTGCGCAACTGGATCAAACGTGGCGATTGGGCGCAAGAATTGCACCAGCGCCGCGCAACAATCACCGGGCTAGAGGACCAGATATTTCGTCTGTCCCGCGTGAAGGCACCCACCACGGCCCAAGCACAACGTTTGACAATGCTGACTAAGGCCCTGGACCGGTTAAAAAAAGCCGCCCCCAAGCCCAAGCCACGGCCTGTTGTGGCCCGTGCGGTGGCCGCCGACGCCCTCGCCCAGGTGACATCCCCCGATTATGGTCTTTATGATTATCAAATCGAATTTTTGCAGTCAGACGCACGATTTCGCCTGATCCTCAAAGCCCGTCAAATCGGGTTTTCCTACGTGGTGGGGTTGGCTGTGCTTTTGGGCGCTATGGTTGGACGCCCGCAAATCGTGGTGTCCGCATCCGAGCGGCAGGCCCAGATCATCTTGGGCTACGTGCGCCACCATGCCGAGCGGCTCAAGGTATTGTTGGAAGAGGATAAGACCAACAAGATCACCGTCATGGGGGCGGATATTGTTGCCGTCTCCACCAACTTTCGCACCGCCCAAGGTTGGCCTGGCGATGTTTGGCTCGATGAGTTTGCCTGGGTGCGCAACCAGCGCATGTTATGGGCGGCGGTTATCCCGTCCATCACTGCGATCGGGGGGCGTGTGACGGTGTTTTCCACGCCGTTTCTACCTGGAACTTTGTTTTGGGAAATCGCCACCAACCACAAAAATCAACACGATCACTGGTGGCGTAAAACCATTACCATCGAAGATGCAATCGCCCAAGGTATGCCGTTGCCTGGTGGCCTGGATGAGTTGCGCCTGCTGTTTGATAGCGAAAGCTGGGCGATGTTTTTTGAATGCCAGTGGGCTGAAAACGGCTCGGCGCTGTTATCATGGGAACTCTTGCACGCGCTGACCACCGAAACAATCCACCCCAAAACCTTTGGCCGGTTGCGCGGCGGGGTCGATGTCGGGCGTATCAATGACCGCACCGCCATCGCCCTTGTTGGCCAGGAACATGCGGGAGAAAAGTGGAAAGATCGCTACGCATTGATCCACCACGAACTGCACAAGGGGTTGCCTTTTGACGCCCAGAAAGCCCGCATTCATGAGGTGGATGGGCGATTTGATGTTGATGTTTGGAAAGTGGATAAAACCGGCCTTGGTATGCAGTTGGCCGAAGAATTGCACCAAGCCGCCCCCGAACGTTTTGAGGGTGTGTGGTTTTCTGCCCAACGCAAAGCGCGGCTGGCCTTGAACATACTCAAGCTGGCCGAAGATCGAAAACTGATGTTGCCCAACGATCCAGACGTCCTGGCACAACTGCACGCAATCCAAAAACTCACCAGCGGCCAAACCATCAAATACGACGCCGAACGCAACGAAAATGGCCATGGCGACCTTTTTTGGGCCATCGCCCTTGCCGCCGATGGACGCGCAAAAGCCGGTGGTGACGATGGTCTGAGTGTGGAGGTGTTACAATGACATTGCCCTTCCAACGCTGGACGCTTCAGATCGCCGAAAAACTGCGCGATATTGCTACCCGCCAAGGCAATGTGCCTTATGAAACCGGCGATTTGCGTAAAGCGCACGTGGTCGAACCCTCAGGCACAACCGATGCAATCGTTGCCGCCAACACGCCATATGCACGGGCCGTTCACGATGGGCGGCCAGCCATAACCATAAAGCCCAGCCGCAAAAAGGCGTTGTCATGGCGGGGCGCACGCCACCCCGTAAAATCCATCACGCAACCCCCGCGTGCGGGCAACCCCTGGCTCGCCCGTGCGGTCGAAGACTTGCAAAACGAGGGATTGGATTTCCTTGCCCCCGAAATTGGCCAGGACGTGGCCAATGAACTCACGGATGCTTTGCGTGACCGTGGGTTGAATGTGCGTCGACCCTAATCGGACCAGTTTAATGTTCAATTTGCCATAAGAAAGGACCAACACCATGGCACAACCCCGCAAAAATCCCGCACCTACTGCCCCAGAGCCAACCACATCAAAGCCCGCCTCGGAAGGTCCAACCATTTTTGACCAGGCCGTGGCGTTCGTGCTCGAAGATCGCATTGAAGGGGGCTACGTTAACGATCCACGCGATCCTGGCGGCGAAACCAGCTTTGGGATTTCCAAGCGCAGCTATCCCAAAGTCAACATAAAATCCCTCACACGTGATGGCGCAATCAGCATCTACAAACGTGATTATTGGGACGCTGCGGGCTGTGATACCATGCCTCCAAAAATCGCGGTGGCGGTCTTTGACTGCGCGGTCAATCAGGGTGTGGGCATTGCGAAACGCCTGATCCAAAAAGCCGCAGGCGTGGGGGCCGACGGCATCATCGGGCCGAAAACCCGTGCCGCGATAGACCGCGCCAATCAAGAGGACCTTGTGGTGCAATTCCTAGGCTGGCGCCTCAGACGTTATGCGTTCACCGCAAACGCCAGCATCTACATGCGCGGTTGGTCTAATCGGGTGCTTTACCTTTTGGCCTTCCTAAACACAGAGCTGGAGGGGGTGTGATGGTGAAAAAATACATCAAGCCCAACTCCCTAACCTGGTGGGCCGCGATTATGCCGCTGGTGGCTGGAATTATCCTGGCCACCGAACCGCTGCACGGGTGGTTGGAAATGGCGCAAGCCCTCCGAAATATCACCGGCGATGTGTCGCCCGCTGTGTTGATTAATGTAGGTCTGGGCGGCATTGGCCTGCGCGGGGCAATCCCATGAATTCGTTTTTCCAATTCGTGCGCGGGCTGGGCGCTAACGGCACGATCTTCGGGGTTATGGCCGCGATGGTCGCCGCAATAATCGCCTTGGTGCGCCGCGATGCCCGCCAAGACATTAAAAAAAATACCCAACAAAAGGACGTGGAAAATGCCAAAAATATTTCTGATCGGGTGCGTGCCGATCGTGATGATCGTGACCGGATGCAACACATCGGCGATGCAGGTTACCGAGACTGAACGCACGCTCTGTCAGGTTTGGGGGGAAAGCCTACCAACCCGATCACGCAGTGATACCACACAAACCCAAAGCGAAATCGGACACGCGTATGCCGATTTTCGTGCCGCCTGCCCAGATCACGCCGATCTAATTCCGTAAGGTGCCCATGACCCGATTTACCAAAGCCTTGATTGTCAAAGCCGTGCCCAAACCTGCGCGCGGCTTGGCACGATGTTTACCGCCTGGATTTCAACCGCTCCGTTGGAAACTGCTCCAAGGCTTTTGGTATGCGAGGTCTTTGGCGGTGGGCCATGTATGCAGGCGTGCGGATCGGGGCGATCCGTTGGCACATCAAACGCAGCAAATTCTTTAAGGGGTATCGCCATGAACGAACCGATTAGCACTGCATTTTTGGCAAAAGTCCTAGGGGCATTGGGCGGATCGCTAATCTCGCTTGCAGTCCTCATCCCCAAAGGAAAACGCGAAGCATTTCTGCGACTTTGCGTCAGCTTCATCTCCGGCCTTATTTTTGGGGCACCGTTGCAAAACATACTTGGCTGGGAGGGATTGGGAACCGAGTTTGTTCTATCAGCCAGCACCCTCGCCGCATTCGCAGGCTGGTTTATCTTTGGGGTGCTTGCCCGCTCCGCAAGCAAATGGCGCACCCTTAAGGATATGCACGACGACATCAAGGGCAGCAAAAAGTAACAATCGTGCCGTTCCGTTGAGGCATAGCACGGCGCACAAACAGGAGCTCTAAATTATGGCAACCCAAACCCAATTTATAGAAGTCACTGATGATTGGGCCAACATCGGCAACGGACCTGCATACATTGAGGCCGAAACCAAAACCTACATACATTTTGGAGATGGAAAACCCCCAAACGACACGCGCGCACGGCATAAAATTGGGGTGGGAATGCGCGAAGGGATTGCCGTTCAATCAGGCCTGACGATTTGGGTGCGCAGCGACGCCCCAAAAGGTGGCATCGTGATCACGGAGGGGGTGTGATGCGCAGCAGAACCATTCCAGCCCAAAACA
>CALFSY010000255.1 GCA_937916365.1 uncultured Jannaschia sp.
AAAATCAGGTTCTAGGTTACTCATCTCACCCGCGCCATTTAATCAATGACTTAACCTAAGATTAGACATTTCTCCCTGGTTCACTGAACCTAATCCACACGCCGCAATCTTGTAAAATCAACCACATCTGCCGCAGCCCTTAAATGATCTGGGCTATAACGGGCATAAACTTGTGCAGTGATTTCTATTTTTGAATGACCTAGATATTGGCTAATTTCTGCCATTGGAATTCCAGCCTCGGCCATGTGCACGGCGCTTGTGTGGCGCAACACATGCGGGCTAACCTCATTTAGCCCGGCCTGTGTAACAGCTGCGGAAAACCCTTTTTTGATGCTTTTGATTGGCTTGCCGCCCCATTCAATAAGGTGCGTCCAGATTGCCCATCCTTACATAAACAGACTTCACCTGGGTATAGTGCTCAATTGCGGCCCAAGAATTTTCCCGCCCCAACCCTGAGGCTTTCA
Source organism: uncultured Jannaschia sp. (assembly GCA_937916365.1). Classification (GTDB taxonomy): domain Bacteria; phylum Pseudomonadota; class Alphaproteobacteria; order Rhodobacterales; family Rhodobacteraceae; genus JANSYL01. Next base: position 465 of record CALFSY010000255.1, read on the forward strand.
TGCCTCCGAAAGGAACTTCGACCGGGGCGTCGTTGTAGGAGTTAACAAAGCATGTTCCTGCCTTGATCGCCGCAACCGTACGATGCGCGCGGGCGAGATCCTGCGTGAACACGCCGGCTGACAATCCAAATTCGGTCGCATTTGCCCGCGCGATCACCTCGTCTTCGCCGGCAAAACTCAACACGGCCATAACCGGACCAAAGATCTCTTCTTGTGCAATTTTCATATTATCTGTGACATCAGCAAACACTGTGGGCTCAACATAGAAGCCATCCCGATCCATACGTTTGCCGCCCGTCACAAGGCGAGCCCCCTCTGCGAGGCCGCTTTCAATATAGCTAAGGACGATTTCAAGCTGCCGTTGAGAGACAAGCGGCCCAAAGTTGGTGGTTTCGTCCAGAGGATCGCCAATGCGCACAACGCCAAGGCGATCTTTCAACCGTGAAAGAAAAACCTCTTGAACGTCTTCGTGCACAAAGACACGTGTCCCGTTTGAACAAACCTGCCCAGAAGAATAAAAATTCCCCAGAATGGCGCCTGAAACTGCGCTGTCAATGTCTGCATCGGGAAAAATGATAAGCGGCGATTTTCCACCAAGCTCCATCGTCACCGATTTCATACCTTTGGCAGCAGCGGCGTAAACCCGGCGTCCTGTCGGCACGGAACCTGTCAGGCTTACTTTTGCGACCCGCGGGTCTTCGACCAGTTTCGAGCCAACGTCGCCTGCACCCTGGATAACGTTGAACAAACCAGGCGGGGCGCCGGCTTCGTGTAGGATGGCCGCGATCTCTAGCGCACATAACGGTGTGGTCTCAGACGGCTTAAAGACCATGGCGTTTCCACACGCAAGCGCTGGCGCCGCTTTCCAGCATGTAATCTGTGTAGGGTAGTTCCAGGCGCCGATTCCTACGCAAAGGCCCAAGGCTTCTCGCCGTGTGTAGGCCCAATCTGCGCCCAACTGAATGTGCTCACCGGTGAGCGCACCAGCCAGGCCACCAAAATATTCAAGCGCATCTGCCCCAGAGGTTGCATCTGCAACCAAGGTCTCGGAAAGTGGCTTTCCAGTATCTAGCGTTTCCAATTCACTTAGGTTTGTGTTGCGATGTCTGATAATTTCTGTAGCACGGCGAAGAACGCGTCCACGTTCGATACCAGGCAACGCTGCCCAGGCCGCTTGTGCATGAACCCCCCCTTCAATCGCTTGGTCAATTATCCCGGGCGTGGCGGCATGTATGTGCGCGATTGTTTCGCCGGTCGCAGGATAAATGACCGGGATGACCGCCCCCGTATCATCTTCAACCCATGTGCCGTTCACAAAATGGCTAGCTTTTGGTTGTGCTCTCATGCAGATTGCTCACTTCGTTTTTTCCCAAAGACTTGGGCCAGATCAGGCCAATCATCTGCGGAGATTTCGTTTAGTTTTCGGAGCGGTGTCACGCACGCTTCACGATTGCAAAAGATTGCTTCCCAATGCGAAAGATCCTTTGCCGCAAAACGTTTGGCAAGACCATCGCGTGCGACCGGCCATGTCGCCTTGCTGGACATCAGCGTGGTCAGTTCAGGCCAGTCCAAAGCCAACGCGACGCCGGTGATGAATTTCGGCTCGAGCGCGCCAACGGCCAGCCACGCACCATCCCTTGTCTGGTAGCAATCATAGGTTGGCATCGCGCCTGCCAAAGTGCCTTGCCAGCTTTCCTGATCTGCGCCGGCAAGTAGTGTTGCCGCCGCAATATCCGTGGCAAGGTATTTCACCCCCTCTGTCATCGAGACAGTCATGTGCTGCCCTAAACCAGAGCGGTGCCTTTCATGCAGAGCGGCAAGGATACCTGTCACCGCCAGGCTGC
>CALFSY010000256.1 GCA_937916365.1 uncultured Jannaschia sp.
AGGAGAACACCATGACAACACGTAAGATGAAAACCGCTGGTGCCAATGTGCCGGTGCCCCAAGATGATAGCGAGGCGCGTGAAGCCATACGCGAGATCGGCGATGTAAACCGCGACATTGTGCGCATTGAAGCCGAGATGAACGACAAAATCGCAGCGCTGCAACAAGAGTATGGCGCCAAAGTTGCCCCATTGCGCGAGGCCGTCACCGCCAAAATTGAAGGGGTGCGGATATTCGCCGAGGCCAACCGTGATCGGCTGACCAATGGCGGCAAAGTCAAATATTGCGTCTATGCCACGGGTCAAGTGTCCTGGCGGCTACGCCCTGCGAAAGTGACGATCCGAGGCAAAGAAGATGTGATTAGCGCTATCAAATCTGCGGGCCTGGGTAAAAAATTTCTGCGCGTAAGAGAGGATATCAACAAGGAAGCCATGCTTGATGACCGTGCGAAGGCCATTGGGATTGCGGGCGTAACGATCGGTTCGGACGGTGAAGATTTCGTGGTGGAACCTTTTGAAACCGAATTGCAGGAGGCCTCTTAAGGCCACAACGAGATGGCGGCGGAAACCTCCCGCACCGCCGCCCGCCGCCGCGCTTGATCTGCCGATATTACAAGCGCGGCGGCCCCAACACAAAGGATATGAGACGTGTCAGAAATTGACATCACAACCACAGGCGAATTGAAACTTTTTGGTGATGTGATTGGCCATATCTCCTGGGTGCGCCCATATATCGAAAGTGACGTTGCGGGGTTTTGGGTAAAAGAAGAGGACGCGTTTTCCTTGGCGGGTGAAGCGGGCGAACAGCAAGATGAATAACACAACCGCATCCAAGACATCTCCTAAGCGCCGCGCTGATCTGGCCATGATCCACATGGCGGCCAGGGGGCTTTTTGGCGATGTCTCCCAAGGGGGCGCAGGCCGTTTGGAGTATGAAGATTGGCTGGAACGTCACACTGGTAAGAGGTCGGCGGCAAAGCTGACCACGGCGGAGCGTGTTACGTTTATTAAAACTTTGCGGCACGAAGGTCTTATCGCCGATCGTGTGCCTGGTGGGACCGGCCAGACACGCAATGGGGAAGACCGGCCCACGAAGGCGCAATGGGCCAAGATGGGTGGGTTGGCGCGATCAATGGGCTGGCAAAAGGGATTGGAAGATGAACGCTTACGATCCTTTGTGTTGCGCACCGCCAAGGTCACCTCGGCCAGGTTTTTGACCCGCGCCCAGGCCAATAACGTGATTACGGGCTTGGAAAGATGGGCGCGCCAACGTGGCACAACGTCAGAGGCAGACCACGATGCGGTGTCCTAAATGTGGTGCACGCAGTTCTTGTTATGCCACAAAACCCCATGAGAAAACCCGCCAAAGATACCGGCTTTGTAAGGCGTGTGGGCACCGCTTTTGCACATGGGAAGACATCGATCCAAGGCCTTTGCGCGCCTACAAACGACCCCATCAAACAGACGATCTTTTTGACATAGTAAACAGCGAAGAGGACCCTTAAAGAAAGGATTGGACATGAAACACTTGGAGACAGCCAGCCAGGTTATAGATGCCCTCAAACCTATAGGAGCGTGCGGATGACGATTGCTGAACAATCCCGCACCCATTCTGACGGCCGTCACGCTGCGCGGACGTTGCTGATCAAAGACGCGCAAGCCTATGCAGCCCTTTACGGCCAGCTGCAAACGGCAATGACCAATGCGTGGAGTGCGGCCATGCGTGCGGGGATCACAAATGCATTGGACCGATTGCGCGATCTTGGCCCTGGTCGCTTTGCCCAAGAGGACGCGGATACGATCCTGCGGGTTTTGGAGGCCTCAGTGGGTGCGGAGGCCATTCGCGCGGCGATGCGGGAGCCGGTGATTAATCTAACGGATGCTTTTTTTCGTTTGGGGGCTGGTGAGGTGGGCGAAGCCACCGGTGTGGCGATCAATTTTCTGCGGCCTGATCTTGATGCGCTTGACGTTTTGAAATCCGGCAACCTGTATTGGGTTGGCAATTCATGGAATGTGCGCACGCAAAACAACATCGCCGCAATTTTAGAAAGTTATTTCACGGAAGGTATGACGCGCGAAGGATTAACGCAGCGGTTATCGGAAGATTTCGCCAGTATGACGGATCGCAGCCGCGCGTATTGGGAAACCCTGGCCGATCATTTTGCAACCAAAACCCGCGAAATCGGGCGGGTATCGGGGTATGAACGGGCGGGGATTGCCCGCGTCCAGGTGCGCGCGCAAATAGACGAAAACACCTCTGAAATTTGCAAACAGATGCACGGGCGCATTATCACAGTTGATAAGATGCGCGCCCAAGCGGATCGGTATTTAGCGGCGGTCAGCCGTCGCAACGAGGCAGATGCCAAAGACGCATGGGCCATGAATGGCGATGATGTGGACCTAGAGGGTGTGGCTGACGAAGACCTGCCTGCCGATATTGCCAGCCCGCCCTATCATTTTCGGTGCCGCACGGTCACTGTGGCCTACCTCGGATGACACAACAGCCTGCCTCGCCCCGCGAACATCTTGCTGCGTTCCTGTCGTGTTATGGTTTGCCCACCACCGCCGAAATTGATTTGTGGGAAGACGCGCTGGCAAACGCCCCTGGCGATCTGCGCGCGGCGCTGGCCGCTTGGCTGCGAGCAGGTGATCAAAAACCCAAGCCCATTGATATTTTGAACATTATGTTGGCCGACCGCAGAACACCCATAAATATGCGGCGCATTGCGCTTGATGTTGCGGCCGCACACAGCATCACATGGGAAGAGATCATGGGGGCAAAACGTGATCCACACATCGCCCACCCGCGACAGGAGGCCATGTTCAAAATGCGGAAGGCGGGGTTTTCTTTGGGCAATATTGCTACGTTCTTTGGGCGCCATCACACCACCATCCTGTATGGCGCCCGCGCCCATAAGGCACGATTGCCGTTGCCCGCGATGGACGCGCATGGACCACAATAAATTTCAATTATTGCGGTCCACACTTCAGCAGGGTTTATTACGGGGTGACGATTAATTACCCTGCCTTGGGCCGCTTGTTATTTTTATTTTTTCCCAACCCAATGGTGTAGGTGACCGCCACCGGTTCACACACGGCCCACTGATACAGGCTGCGGATTTCTGGGCGATCATTTATGGACAGGATAAAGCGGCCTTTGATATGGCGCAGCACATCGGCCAATCGCGCATGATCGTCGCGGGCAAATAGATTGTCACCATAATCACGTTCGCACCCCCAATAGGGTGGATCAAGATAAAAAAGCGTGTTTGGCCCATCATAGCGGGTGATAAACTGGGTATAATCCAGGCATTCGATCACAACGCCCGCCAGGCGGGTGTGTAAATCCTCTAACATCGGTTCAAGGTTTGTTAGGTTGAATCGGCCAGGGCGTTCTTTGGCAACCCCGAAATTTCGGTTTGAGGCTTTGCCCCCGAATGCCGTGCGCTGAAGATAGAGAAAGCGGGCGGCACGTTCCAAATCGGTTAGGGTGTCAGGGTTGGTGAGTGTCAGTCGATCGAACTCTATGCGGGTGGTGATTTGAAAGCGCAACATTTGAAGGAATTGCGGATAGTGGCGCTGCAAAATGCGGAAAAGATTGGCCACATCGCGGCCTTTGTCGTTGATGATTTCTGCCGTGGGGCGGGATTTACGGCGTAAAAACACCCCACCCATGCCGACAAAGGGTTCAGCATAAGTGGTGTGTTTGTCTGCATCGATCATGGTGCATAAGCGGCGGGAAAGAAGGCGTTTGCCGCCGCTATAGGGGGCAACGGGGCGAGTTGATTGGGCGGTTATTGACATGTGTTCACGAATCGTTCCTATATGTCGCACTCTCAGCTGAGATAGGAGGCGACCATAAGTCTTATGCTGGTCGGCGGGGCGTGTAAGAGTGTGCCCGTGCTGCGGGGTGGTGTGACGCCCCAAGGCCCTCCGCGGTGGCGGGAGGGTGTTTTGTGTGGGGGCCCAGGGCCGTGCGCGCGGTCATGTTAACTCGCATATATCTGAAATTCGGCTTTTTTAATGTTAAGCGCTTCGGTAAGAGGTGTTGCTGGATTGACAATGTTTAATACTGGATTGACGATAAAGTTTTCTTGCATAAGTGCCCCCTTTGATCCTGATGCCGCATCATGTCCCGCAGTAGCAAAATTCAAAGTTGTCCGCCTCATTAACAGACCGCCAGCATCAACAAGGTTATTGTCATACACAGCAATACTAGTGATGCTATCAATAGAAAATGTGGGTATATTTTTAATATGAATCGAAACTAAAAAATAATAAAATCCTGTCTTTAATATTTGTATTTTACCATCCGGACGGAGAAGAAAATGCGACGAGGTATCATAACCAGTATCCTCAATATCATCCGAATCGTATAAAATATCGAAAGCGCCCAAAGTTGTCGGATAGCTTAAATTTATCGCTTTAAGACTTATGACCGGTTTCGGAGGCACAAGCGGGGCGCCATTCACCATGACCTGCCCCGCGCCGCTGGTCACAAGGTTCACATCCACGTCGTCCGCGCCGGTGCCTGCTGCGGCCACGCCAACGTTTACGGAGTTATCGTCGTGACTAATTTCCACCGCACGATAATTGTCATCGTCTATATACCTATCATAAACGCGAAACGCTTGGCGATCTGTGCCATTGACCAGGCCCAAGATACGTTCCCCCATGGGGCGCAGCGTCATGTTAATGGCCGCGTTCACCGCCGCGCCGGTGGTCCAGGCGATTGCATTGGTAAACGGTAGAATAAGAGCCTTGGCGAAGGCCCGAAAAATCGCGCCGGTCAACGTGCCGTCGCCCCCCACATCAACCGGCCCGCCGCCTGGTTGTGCCCCCCCTCTTACACGCACCTGATTTGTCGTATTTTTGCCCAGGTGAAGGGTATCGCCGTCTTGGGGTATGGTGACATTGGCGTTTCCAGCCACCTCGCCCGTGGCCCCATCCACCACCACCAGCGCGTCTGCGCCGGCATCAATACTCAGCGCGTCCACCTGTGCCCGCTGTGCGGGGGGTAGCGCCGCGCCGCCATTGTTTTGGGCTGGAATGGTTCTGCTGCGCATCACACCCCCTCCGTGATCACGATG
>CALFSY010000257.1 GCA_937916365.1 uncultured Jannaschia sp.
GGGCCTCGGGCGCCACAAACGCTAGGTTAGGCAGGGCCAATGCCCTGCCTAGACCCATAATATCGGCCGCCGATCCACCGCGACCATGCACCAGGACCAACCCCTTGTGCGCCAATCGTGGATTGGCCCCCCCAAACGTTAGCGAGATATTCGGGCCATTCCCCATTATGCGACCTTTAGGGGCGGCAAAACCGCCTCGATCCGATCACGGTTTGCTTCATATTGGGGGGGCAGTTTTAGGGTTTCGCCCAAATGCGCCCGATCTTCATCCACGGCAAATCCGGGGGGATCGGTGGCAATTTCAAACAACACGCCGCCGGGTTCCCGGAAATAGATCGCATTGAAATACTGCCGATCAATCACAGGGGTCACATGATGCCCTGCGCTGGCGATCTTTTCGCGCCATTCAAGCTGCACTGCGTTATCCTGGGCGCGAAAGGCCACGTGGTGAATTGTGCCTGCACCCGATCGCCCGATCGAAGGCGTGTCCGATCGCATCAAATCAACCACCGCGCCCCGCGCGTCCCCCGGTGCCGTAAGCCGCAGCCGTTCGATCCCATTAACGGTTTCATGGCCGGTTTCTTCATATCCAAAAATATCCTTCATCAACTGTGCAGTGGGTGCAATATCTTGTTCCCATAAGGTGACGGAATGAAATCCGTCAAGGGTTTCGTTGGAATTGCGCGTGGTTTCGATCAATTCCACCGGCGCGCCATCGGGATCGTGTAGGGTGATGACACGCTGACCAAATCGTTCCGTTGGTCCATTAAAATCAACCGCATCACTGGCTAACCGATCCATCCAGGCGTCGAATTGCCCGGCGGAAACGGCATAGGCATGGGCGCTGGCCATTCCAGGACCGGCGCGACCGGGGCCGGCATCGGCAAACGGAAAAAACGTCATGATTGTGCCAGGCGATCCCGTGGTGTCCCCGTAATACAGGTGATAGGTGCCGGGGTCGTCGAAGTTCACGGTTTTTTTGACCAATCGTTGGTCCAGCTGTCGTGTATAAAAATCAGCATTTGCCTGCGGTGGGCCAGAAATGGCTGTAACGTGGTGAATACCGGGAATGGAACGTGTCATAATTGCCTCCTTATTTTATGGCAGGTATTTGGCCCGGGTGGTTTGCGCCCAAGCTCTGCGCGATAACATGGGATATTCTAAAGCTGCGAAAATAGACATGAATGAACCTATAGTGTGAGTCTATGCACATACCTGCTTGCCATACAAACTGATACCCCTATCATATCTGTTTTGTCTACAAATTAGCGCGATATTAGCGTGGGGACTGTCGCCAAAAAGATTTTATATTTGCCAATAAGAAAAATAAAGCAGCAATGCAAACGATTGTAGGCCCAGCTGGTGTATCGACTTGATACGATACGGCCAATCCGCCAAGCGCCGAGGCCGCACCAATGCCCGCCGCGACCATGGCCATATGTTCCGGTGTGGTGGCAAATGGGCGCGCCGATGCGGCCGGTATAATGAGCAATGCCGTGATCAACAGGGCGCCCACAACCTTAATCGCAACAGCCACCACAACCGCCAAGGCCACCATCAAAACCAATCGTTCCCGTTGCGGGAAAATGCCCGCTGCCAAGGCAAGATCGGGGTTAAGTGTTGTCATCAACAACGCCGCCCATCGCGCCCATAATAACAACACAACCGCGGCCCCCCCGCCCCATATCACCGCCATATCCGCATGACCGACCGCCAAAATATCACCGAACAGGTAACTGCTTAGATCCAAACGCACATCGGTCAAAAATGATACGGCCACCAAACCGGCGGCCAACGTCGAATGGGCCAGCACCCCCAACAACGTATCAATCCCCTGCCTTTGGGTGGATAGGACGAACACTGTGATCGCCATTGCCAAGGCCACAATTAAGGTGCCGATGAAAATCGGCATCGAAAAAGCCAGCGCCAACGCGACCCCCAAAATTGCAGCGTGGGCGGTAGAATCCCCAAAATACGCCATGCGTCGCCATACAACGAAACACCCCAACGGGGCCGCCGCCAAGGCAACACCCAACCCCGCCAAGGCTGCGCGCACCAAAAAATCATCCAACAGGGTGATCATTCCGCCGCTGCCACGGGCCTATGGTCGGCGTCGCCGTGGGGATGATTGTGCTGGTGTTTGTATATCGCCAACGCACCCTGTGCCCCGGTTCCAAACAACGCCTGATACGCGGGGGCGGCGACCACGTGTTCCGGCCGTCCGGCGCAACAGACACGCCCGTTTAGGCAAATCACCCGGTCCGATGCCGCCATAACCACGTGCAAATCATGGCTGACCATCAAAACGGCACAGCCCGTGTCATTGCGCGTTTGTTCAATCCGCCGATAAAATGCTGCTGCACCAGGTTGGTCCAGGCCTTGCGTGGCCTCGTCCAAAATCAAAAGGTTTGGTTTGGTTAATAACGCCCGCGCCAATAAAACCCGCTGAATCTGGCCACCGGATAGATCGGCTATTTGCCGATGGGCCAGCGTGCCACATCCCGCACGATCCAAGGCATCCTGTGCGGTGGCGTCCCCGATACGCCGCGGTAAATCCAAAAACCGCCGCACAGTGATGGGTAGTGTTGGGTCAATGTGCAGTTTTTGGGGCACATAGCCGATATTTAACGTTGGGCGGCGATGGATATGCCCCGCAAAGGGGCGCACAGCACCAAGAATCACGCGCAGCAGCGTTGATTTACCTGATCCGTTGGGGCCTACGATGGTGACAATTTCGCCCGGGTCGATATGAAAATCGACATCGGTCAAAACCTGCTGACCGCCCAATCGCACGTTCAGCCCCGCAATATCGACAAGCGTCATGGCGCAACACCATCCTGACAGTTGGGGCACACACCTTCGACCTCAAGCACCATGCGTTCGATCGTGAATCCAATGGTTTGTGCGGTGCGGTGCATGGCGTCGCGTATGCCATGGCCCCAGATTTCGGCCACCACATCACATTGGCGACAGATTAGGAAAGCTGGGGCATGGTCCGCCCCGGGATGGTGGCAGGCGGCAAACGCATTTAACCGTTCGATCCGATGGGCAAAGCCATGTTTTGTTAGAAATTCCAATGCGCGATACACCACCGGCGGTTGTGATCCTAACCCCTCTGTCCGCAGAATATCCAAAATATCATACGCACCCAGGGCGTTGTGCCGGTTTAGCAAGATTTCCAACACCCGTCTGCGCACCGGTGTTAGGTGCAGCCCCCGCGCGGTGCATGTTGCCTCAACCCGTGATAGGGTGCGGGCGATACAGTGAGCATGATTGTGATGGGCGAATTCAACAAAGGACATGGAAAGGTTCGCCTTGCTTGTTATTGCAGATGTTATGTTATAATGTATCATGTCGTATCAATCAACCGAAACACCAACATCACATATACATAACCGATAGGAGACACAAAATGCGAATCCGCACTTGGCGCGTGGGCTTGGCCGCGCTTGTAGGGATATTGGGCACACAACAGGTTGCGGCGGATGTGCCCCAGGTGGCCACAGATATTGCACCTGTTCATTCCCTAGTATCCATTGTGATGGCCGGGGTTGGAACACCCGATTTGGTTTTGCCGCCTGGTATATCCCCGCATTCGCATTCCCTACGCCCGTCAGAGGCACGCGCCCTATCAGAGGCCGATTTGATTGTTTGGGTTGGCTCGGAATTGACCCCTTGGTTGGAACGTTCGTTGGACAATTTGGGCGGTTCGTCCACACACCTAAGGTTATTAGAGGTGGATGGTATCACGCGCCTGAATTTCCGCGAAGGCGCGATATTTGACCAAACGATGCATGACGCAGACCACGACGATCATGCGCATCACGATGACCACGAAGACCACGAAGGCCATGACGATCACGAGGGTCATGACGACCACGCCCACGAAGATGACCACGGCGACCATGCGCATCACGATGACCACGACACAGAACACCACGATGATGGCACAGATCATGATAATCATGACGACCATGCCCATCACGATGATCACCACCACGATCACGATGGGGTTGATCCCCATGCCTGGCTCAGCCCACAAAACGCCGCAATTTGGGTTGCGCGTATTGCCGAGGAATTAAGCACACTTGACCCCGACAATGCCGATACCTATCGCGCCAATGCCGAAACCGCGCAGGCCGATCTTATGGCGTTGGATGCAGAAATCGCCCAACGCATAGCCGCGCTAGAGGGGGCGTTTGTTGTGTTTCACGATGCGTATCAGTATTTTGAAACCCGTTATGACGTGCAAACCGCCGGGGCCATCGCGTTGGGTGATGGTGTTGCGCCTGGGCCTGCCCGCCTTGCCGCGATCCGTGATGCGGTGCGTGAATTGTCCGTAAATTGTGTTTTAACCGAACCACAGTTTAACCCTGGATTGGCGCAAACAGTTGTAGAGGGAACCGACGCAACCATCGGATTGATTGATCCATTGGGCGCAACGTTTACCCCTGGCCCTACATTATATCCCGATCTTTTGCGGGGCATGGCACAAAGTTTTGAAGAATGCCTTGAATAAATTACCTTATTAAAGATTGGGCGCACAGCATAAAAAGGGGGCAATTACCCCCGTATGTGCGCCCATCCCACCGGCGTGATGATGGATGGTATTCTAAATGATCTTGCCGCCGTGGATATGAAAATGAAAAATTGTGTTTTTGCGTGAAAATCCAATCTTTAACGATAATTTAGGGTTTATGTTTGAAACAAAGACATTCGTGCAAGGGTCCAGTTAAGCAAGCAGGGTATTTCTATCCATTCAATCCATAACGCGATCCTTTGTCGTGGGGAATATACCTGCATTGAAATCATTCAAAATGATCTGAATACTTAGGTTTTTATGTCTGACAAAACAAAAGAAAACCCATCACCACAGATTGCTGCACCCGCTGGCCACATCTTCAAACTGCGCGGGCGGCATGTGATGCTTGCATCTCGGGTGGCCGAAGTTTTTGGTGTTGAAACGCGGCAGATTGTCCAGAACATTAAAAACAACATTGAAAAATTTTCCGACCTTTACGCCTTTCAGATCACAAAAGATGAACAGAATGGTTTGAGATCATCGGCAATGATCCCAAAACCAGGCCGTGGCGGCAGCAGGGCGTTGCCATGGGTGATCACACAAAAAGGGGCGATCCGGCTGGCCACATTGATGGATAGCCCCAAAGCCATCGCAGCCGCAGACACGTTTATTGATGTCTTCACCGAGGTATTGATCCAAATTTATCAGGGCAAACAGCAGATTGAAATTTCCCAACCTGATCGGGTTGCACCGGATGAAAATGCGACCAATCAAATACTCAGCATTCGCAAAAAGATTGCCAAGGCGGTTGACGACATCCTGGATACAGTGGTGGATGCAAAAACCAATGCGACCATCAAAGATGAGCTTGGCGATATGGCCAGCGGTGTGCGATCACATCTAAGCGAATGGCTTAAAACCCGAAAGATCAGCAACGATAATGTAGAGGCCGACACCCTACTAACCCTTGAAAAAGCGCGCGACATCTATGAACGACGGCAGGCTGACCTTAAAGGCGCTGCACTTGATCGAGAACGAAAAGCACTTGAAAATATAGACAAAAAAATCGATTTGGTTGAGCGGCTGTGGAACATGCACAGACAGTTAGAACCCAACGCAGTTGTGCAAATGGTGGGCACCTACATACGCCCCACGCTATCACCCTCCGCGCAGAAAGACGATAGGGTGATCGAACATCGGCGCGCGGACGACGGGTAATGGCCCATAAGTATGCTTGAGGATTGGCCATCACATCACATATAACCCTGCACATAAATGCCGCGTAAAATGTGTCTAGGTGCTGCATTTTTACCCTTTTTCGTAGGATTGATATCGTAATGTGCATCAAACGCTTCATCCGATTTGTGTGTCTGGCTTTCATGATCGGGATCGGCGCATCGGGGGTGTCGTTTGCGCAAACTTCACCGCGGCCGCCGGTGAATGTTGTGGCCACCACGGGTATGATTGCCGATGCGGCCCGAGCCATCGGTGGTGACTTGGTTACAGTGGTGGCGCTGATGGGGCCGGGGGTGGACCCCCACGCCTATCGCCAAACGCGCGCCGATATTGTGGCCGCCGCCCGTGCCGATCTGGTGCTGTGGAATGGCCTGTATTTAGAGGCGCAGATGGAGGATTTTTTTCTCAACCTCGCGGATGAAATCACCGTGATTGCCGTTGCCGAAACTGTGCCCGAAGCATCTTTGATCGCTTCGGATGAATATGATGATCGGTTTGATCCGCACGTTTGGATGAACCCCAATCTTTGGTCCGGTGCGGTGGTGTCTATTCGGGATGCTTTGGTTGCAACGTATCCCGACGGCGCGGGAATTTTTGAACAAAATGCCGCCGCATATTTACAATCGCTGACCGATGTTGATGCCTATACACGCGATATTTTGGCGACAGTGCCCACACAGGCCCGCGTGTTGGTCACCGCCCACGATGCATTTCACTATTTTGGCACCACGCATGGGTTCGAGGTGGTGGGCATCCAGGGTATTTCCACCGAAAGCGAGGCCGGTTTGCGGCGTATCGCCGATTTGGTTGATCTATTGGTCACCCGCAACATCGGCGCGGTATTTATAGAAAGCTCGGTTTCTGATCGCAACATCCGTGCCTTGGTCGAAGGTGCGGCGGCGCAAGGGCACCGCGTTGTCATTGGGGGGGAGCTATTTTCCGATGCAATGGGCCCGCCCGGCACGTATGAGGGCACGTATGTTGGGATGATTGATCATAATGCTACAGTCATTGCGCGGGCCTTGGGCGGACAGGCGCCTGAACGCGGAATGGTGGGCCGATTAGCGGCCGAATGACTATGGCCATTCCCCCCACCCCGCCCCCCGAACCTGTTGCCGAAGCGATCAGCCCCCTGTGCGTGCGGGGCCTGACGGTATCATACGGCGAAAAACCTGCAATCGTTTCGGTTGATGCAACATTTCCGGCCCATACAATGGCCGCTATCATCGGCCCAAATGGAGCGGGGAAATCAACGTTTCTTAAGGCTGTGCTTGGGCTTATCCCATCAGTCACGGGGCGGGTTATGGTGTTGGGTCAACCCGTTGATACCATGCGCGATACCATCGCCTATGTGCCGCAACGCGCCAGCGTCGATTGGGATTTTCCCACAACAGTTATTGATGTGGTGATGATGGGGCGGTTTCGCAAATTAGGTCTTTTTCGCCGCATCACATCCGCCGAACGCGCCATTGCCACCGATGCCCTAACCCGTGTGGGCATGGTGGCATTGGCCCATCGCCAAATCGGACAACTGTCCGGTGGCCAGCAACAGCGCGTGTTTTTGGCCCGTGCTTTGGCGCAACAGGCCAACCTTTATTTGCTTGACGAACCTTTCGCAGGTGTCGATGCCGCGACAGAACGCACCATTGTTGATGTGTTGAAGACGCTGCAATCCCAAGGTAAATCTGTAATCGCGGTTCACCATGATTTGGCCACTGTGCCACAGTATTTCGATCATGTTTTTCTACTGAATGTGCGCCCGATTGCCGAGGGTCCGGTTGAGGTTGCATTTACGCCCGAAACTTTGGCGCAAACCTATGGGCGGCGATTGGCGGTGCCTTTACACCCCGGCCAATCGGGGCACGCGCCCTCCGTGCTGTGATTTCGATGCAGGTCTTTTTCGACGCACTATTCCTAAAGGCGGGGTATAACGCCGCCCTAGTGGGGGTTGGGGCGGCGTTGCTGGGATTTGCGGCGGGGCTTGCCGGGGTGTTTTTATTCTTGCGCAAACGGGCCTTGGTGTCGGATGCCGCCGCCCATGCAACCCTGCCCGGCATTGGGATTGCGTTTATTGTTATGGTGGCCCTGGGGGGGGATGGCCGGGCGTTAGCGGGGCTTTTGTTGGGCGCGGCGGCATCGGCGTGGGTCGGATTATGGGCCATTGATTGGATGACGCGCCGCACCCGTCTGGGCGAAGATGCCGCGATTGGTGCGATTTTATCGGTGTTTTTTGGCTTAGGCATCGTATCGTTAACAGTGATCCAAAACTTAAACCAAGGCCGCCAAGCGGGGTTAGAGGATTTTTTGCTGGGCTCTGCCGCCGGCATGTTGTGGCATGATGCGCGCCTTGTCGCGGCGGTTGCGGGGTTAACGGCCGTTTTGGTGTGGGGGCTACGTCGCCCGATGATATTGGTTGCGTTCGACCCTGACCATGCGGCTGCCATGGGCACAAACACGCGCCGCATGGATTTGGCAATGATGGCGTTGGTGATGGCCGTAACAGTAATCGGGCTAAAGCTGGTGGGATTGGTTCTTATCATTGCGCTATTGATTATTCCCGCCGTGACCGCCCGATTTTGGACACATCGTGCCGAACATACCCTGTGGATAGCGGGGTTTTTAGGGGCAGGGGTTGGATATGTGGGCGCGGCCCTATCCGCCACGGTGCCCGCATTGCCCACGGGGCCAGTGATCGTTTTGGTGGCTGCATCGGTGTTTACAGTCTCGTTTCTGTTTTCACCAAAGCGCGGGGTGGCTGCGGCGATCATCCGCCGTGTTCGGTTTCAGGTGCGCGTTCATCGGCGCCAGGGTCTGTTGGCGTTGGCCCGCGACGAACCGATTTATGATCTGCAAACCCTGCGCGTTTTGCGCCGCGATGGGTTGATTGGCCCCGATAATACGCCAACAAACGCCGGTGCCGCGTTGGCCGTGCAAACCGCCCAAGATGAACGCCGATGGAAAATTGCGCGCACCCTGCATCACGATACCGGCCCAAACCGGCGCTACGATGGTTTAACCCCGATTGAAGAGGTGTTTACACCCGACGAAATTGCCACATTGGATGCGCATCTTTCGCCCCCGCATTTGGTCAAGGGATGAAGGGATAGGACCGTGGGAACGGATTTTGTGCAATTTTCAATAACGCCGATTGTGATCGGCATGTTCGCCGCCGTTGCGTGTGCATTACCAGGTAATTTTTTGATCCTGCGGCGGCAGGCGTTGGTGGGGGATGCAATTTCGCATGTGGTTTTGCCCGGGATTGTCGTTGCCTTTCTGGTCACGGGCTCCATCATGACCCTGCCGATGTTGATTGGCGCAGGGATGGCCGCCTTAATCGCCGTGATTTTGATTGAGGCGGTGAAACGGTTAGGCCGGATTGAGCCGGGCGCGGCCATGGGCGTGGTGTTTACCACGCTATTTGCCTTAGGCGTGTTGATTTTGGAACGCACCGACACGGCGGGCGTGCATCTTGACGTGGAACACGCATTGATGGGCAATTTAGAAAGCCTAATCTGGCTACGGGCGGAAGGGTGGCATTCGTTAATCGATCCGGTCGCATTGGCCGCTTTGCCGCCTGAACTGCCGCGCATGGCGATTGCGGCGGCGGTGCTGGGCGTTTTGACGTTTGTATTTTGGCGGCCTTTGGCCCTGTCAACCTTTGACGAAGGGTTTGCCCGCGCCTTAGGGTTGCCCGTGACCACGATTGCACTGGCGTTGATGATCGCCGCGGCGGTGGCGGCGGTGGCGGCGTTTGATGCGGTGGGCTCGATCATTGTGATCGCCATGTTTATCTGCCCCCCTGCGGCGGCGCGGATGATGACCAACGCCTTAAAAGCGCAGGTTTGGTGGAGCATCGCGTTCGCCGTTTTATCGGCCGCGCTTGGTTATATTCTCGCAGGATATGGGCCCATATGGCTGGGCGCACGCGCCTCAATCAGCGCGGCGGGAATGATTGCCGCAGTCTCTGGTATAATCTTGATGTTTGCCTGTTTGTTCGGGCCATACAAGGCGCGGATTGGGATCGTTAAATCACACGACGCGCAATGCCCTTGACAGATACCATCGCACGGCGCAGGACGTATGTGTTGGTGCCCGGGATTGTCTGGGTGAAAAGGGAATGTCGCGGTTTGGGGTTTTTACCCTACCCAAACCAAACACAGCCGCCCCCGCGACCGTGACCGGAAAGGCCGCGCCGCCGTTGGGCCCAAAGGCCCAAAATCCGCAAGCCGGGAGACCTGCCAACACAAACGAATGAACCGGACGGGGTGTGCCGGATGTCGGGGATTGCGGCCAAACCGCCCGTCATCGTCACCAATCGTTCGTATGGGAAAGGGTGCGCAATGACGCATGGTTTATCACCTGTGGACCTGTTGGTTTGCACAAAATGCTTGCGGGGTGAGGCGGCGCTGGAAAATGGCATACGGCCCGGGGCGCATTTGTTTCATCGCTTGTTGGCGTTGGGAATGCCCGATACCGTGCGTGTGACCGGGGTAGAATGTTTGCAAAACTGCGACCGCGGGTGTTCCATCGCCCTGCGCGGGCCGGGGCGGTGGACCTATGTCTACGGCAATCTGCACGAAAATAATGATGTCGATGTGGTGGCCGAGGGCGCAATGCGTTACCAGGCCGCCCCCAATGGTCTGGTGCCTTGGCGCGATAGGTCAGACCATTTTCGCAAAAACTGTATCGCCCGCATTCCCCCAATGGAGGCCCCGTTATGACCGATCAAAGTTTAACCAAAGTTCCCGTTACCATCATCACCGGTTTTCTGGGCGCGGGGAAAACCACGTTGATCCGCCATGTGATGCAAAACGCCGATGGGCGGCGGCTGGCCATTGTTGTCAACGAATTTGGTGATGTGGGTGTGGACGGCGACATTCTTAAGAATTGCGCCATTCCCGATTGCCCGGCCGATAACATCGTAGAGCTGGCCAATGGGTGTATTTGTTGCACCGTGGCCGATGATTTTATTCCCACGATTGAAGCGCTTATGGCGCGAACCCCGCGCCCCGATCATATCTTGATCGAAACCAGTGGCCTGGCCCTGCCGAAACCGTTGCTAAAAGCCTTCGATTGGCCCGCCATCCGGTCGCGCATCACCGTGGATGGGGTGGTGGCCCTGGCCGATGCTGAGGCCGTGGCCGACCGCCGATTTGCCGCAGATGTGGCGGCGGTGGATGCCCAACGCGCCGCCGACGATAGCCTAGACCACGACACCCCATTGTCCGAGGTGTTTGAGGATCAAATCGCCTGTGCCGATATTATTTTATTGACGAAACCCGATTTGGCGGGCGCCAAAGGCGTTGCCACCGCCAAGGCCATGATCGCAGCCGAGGCGCCGCGCCCCCTGCCCGTGGTTGAGGTCGCGGAGGGCACGATTGACCCACGCATCATTCTGGGGTTGGGGGCCGCGGCGGAAAACGACCTTGCCGCCCGGCCTAGCCACCATGACGGCGCCGACGACCATGAACATGACGATTTCGACAGTACCGTTGTTGCAATCCCCGAGGTTTCCAACGCCGACGATCTGGTCACCCGCGTCAGGGTGCTGGCCCGCGCGCAAAATATCCTGCGTGTCAAAGGTTATGCCGCCGTGAAAGGCAAACCAATGCGCCTATTGGTGCAGGCCGTGGGAACGCGCGTGCGGTATCAGTTTGATCGCGCATGGGCCCCGAATGAGCCGCGCCAAGGCCGCCTGGTGGTGATTGCCGAACACGGCAATCTAAATCCACCGGCCATTAAAAATGCTTTTGGCGTGCCAACGCCCTTGGCCGAATAATCCACCGCGAAATCAACGAAAACAACCCCACCCATGCACGTTATTTTTCGCGAAAGCCACGGGTTAGAGGAAACCGAAACCCCCACCGATCTGGGTCAAAGCCCGGCGGATCTGGTGGTGCTATCGTTTTCCGATAGTGATCTTGGGGCCTTTGCCGCCGCCTGGCATCGGGGGGGTGGGCCAACGGGGGGTATGCCCAGCTTGCGGTTGGCAAACCTGGCCGCGCTAAAACACCCCCTGTCGGTTGATACGTATGTCGAACAAACGCTTTCGGGGGCAAAGGGTATTCTAATTCGTCTGATCGGCGGGGTGCCCTATTGGGCCTATGGCGTGGGGCAGGTGGAAACGCTCGCCCGCGACCATGGCATTGCGCTGGCGATATTGCCCGCCGATGGGCGCCCCGATTCGCGGTTGGATGCTGCATCGACCGTGCCGCACTCCACCCTGCGCCGCCTAACGCATTTATGCGATACCGGCGGCACCGTTGCGGCCCAGGCGGCACTGGCGCAAATGGCGTTGGCCGCCGGTCTCTATGCGGGGCCGGTTCAGGGGGCAAAAACCCTACCCTCCGTCGGCGCTTGGACACCGCAGGACGGCGTGTGTTGCCCCGCAACGATCTATGCAGATGAAACCGACGATCATCCATTGGTCATTGTCACCTTTTATCGGGCGTTTTTAACGGCGGCGGATGTGGACCCGCTGGTCAAACTGTTTTCTGCGTTGCGGGATCGTGGCTTGCGGCCCTTGGGCCTGTTCGCACCGTCGTTAAAGTTGCCCGAGGCTGCGGGGTGGCTGGCCCGCCAAATCGCGTTTCTCAAACCCGCTGCAATCCTCAACGCCACCGCGTTCAGCGGCAATGGCACCACCGGCACCTCGCCCCTAGATGCAGGCGATGTGCCGGTGTTTCAGGTGGCGTTGGCGACCTCAACCCGCGCGGCATGGCGCGGGGCCGAACGTGGGTTATCGCCTGCTGATTTGGCGATGCACGTGGTGCTGCCCGAGGTTGACGGGCGGTTATTTGCCGGTGTTGCCTCGTTCAAAACCCCGCAAACGCCCGACCCGCATCTACAGTTTTCCCGATATGCCCATGATGGGGATGCGGCGCGCATCGCCGTCATCACGGACAAGGTGCGCGCGTGGGTTGATCTGGCGCGCCGTCCGGTGGCACAGCGGCGGGTGGCCCTGGTCCTCAGCACATATCCCGGGCAAACGTGGAACATGGCCCATGCCGTGGGGTTGGACCCCCTGGCCTCGGCCCACGCGATATTGGCGGATATGGCGCAGGCGGGGTATGCCGTAACACCGCCCAACGGCCCCTTGGATCACACACTGGCGGCGGAGCGCATCGCGTGGCCGGTGGCCGCCTATCGCGCCGCGCTGTCGCGATTGCCGGATGCATTGCAATGTGATTTGCACGCCGCATGGGGCGATCTGAGCACAGATGCCCCTAACGGCACCTTCCAATTCGCGGCGGTGCGGTGCGGTAACGCGCTGATCGCCCTACAACCCGAACGCGGCGCGCCCCACACCCGCCGCGATGACTACCATGACCTCAGCCGCGTGCCGCGCCACGCCTATGTGGCGTTTTACCTGTGGCTGCACACCCAGGCGGACGCCATCGTGCACATCGGTGCCCACGGCACGTTGGAATGGTTGCCGGGCAAATCCGTGGCCTTATCCGATACCTGCTGGCCTGAGGCATTGATCGGCCCCATGCCGGTAATCTACCCCTTTATCGTGAATGACCCGGGCGAGGCCGCACAGGCCAAGCGCCGCATCGGGGCCGTGACCTTGGGCCATATTCCCCCACCCTTGCGCGACAGCGGCACGCCCATGCGCCTTGCCCGGCTTGAGGCGCTGCTGGATGAATTTTCCAACGCTGATGGGTTAGACCCCAAACGCCGTGATCGCCTGCAAACCGATATTCGGGCCGAGGCCCAGGCCCTGGGCGTTGAACACGACCTTGGCCTTGAAACCGCCACCACCACGGCCGAGGCCATCACCCGCATCGACCAGTTTGTGTGCGACGTGAAGGAGGGTCAGTTTGGCGACGGCCTGCACATTTGGGGCCGTGCGCCCATGGGTGCAACGGACGATGTGCCGTTTGACACGGCCCCATCCGTGGCAGGTGAACGCGCGGCCCTGATCCGGGCGTTGGAGGGGCGGCGGGTGCCGGCGGGGCCATCCGGTTCGCCCTATCGCGGGCGGCGCGATGTGTTGCCCACGGGGCGCAACCTTTACACCACCGATCCCCGGGCCGTGCCCACCCGCGCGGCCTTTGCCCAGGGCGAAGCCTTGGCCGCCGAGCTGATGCGGCGACATTTGCAAGATCATGGCGATTGGCCGCGTGGGGTTGTCGTTGACCTGTGGGGATCGGCCACCATGCGCACAGCGGGCGAAGAATTTGCCATGGCACTGCACCTTTTGGGGGTGCGCCCCACGTGGGATGCAGGGGCCGAGCGTGTTTCAGGCATTGAAATTGTGCCGATTGCCAATCTCGACCGCCCGCGCATTGATGTAACCCTGCGCGTTTCAGGGTTGTTTCGTGATGTGTTTCCCGATCTTTCGGCCCTGTTCGGGCAGGCCGTGCGCGCTTTGGCCGCCCGTGATGAGGCGCCCGATTGGAACCCCTATGCGGGCCGCCCCGCCACCGCGCGCGTTTACGGCCCCGCCCCGGGGCAGTTTGGGTTGGGCATGGACGGCGTGTTTGACACCTATACCAGCAACAGCCGCCACGCGGCGGGCATGGCATGGTTGCGGGCCAGTGCCCATGCGCTGGATGGCCCCACCGCAGAGGATGATGCCGACGGGCTGCGCGCCCGTGTGGCGGCGGCGGACGTGTTTGTGCATTTGCAAGATCTACCTGAAACCGACCTATTGCTGGCCGCCGATTATGCCGCGCATGAGGCCGGCTTTGCCGCCGCGCAGGCAATCACCGGCGGGCAGGCAACGTTGTATCATGTTGATAACTCCCGGCCCGCAACCCCCCGCGCCCGCACGCTGCCTGAGGAAATCGCGCGTGTCGTGCAGGCCCGCGCCGGCAACCCCGATTGGGTCGCGGGCATGATGCGCCATGGATTTCGCGGCGCGGCGGAAATTGCCGCCACGCTGGACCATATGGCGCGGTTTGCGCATCTGGCCGGGGTTGTTGGCCCGCATCTGTTTGACCTTTATCACGACGCCACGCTTGGCACGCCCGCGGTAGCCGCGTTTTTACAAAACGCTAATCCAGGCGCCTATGCCGCCTTGCGTGCACAATTCACCGCGCTGGCGGCCGCAGGGCTATGGCAGACCCGGCGCAATTCCATCCACGCGGCGTTGGAGGCTGCGGGATGACGGATCATGTGGTCAAAGGCCGGTGCCCTGGGGCCCATCGCCCGATGCAATCCGGTGATGGATTGATCATGCGCATTCGGCCCCGGTTGGCGCGTGTGTCGCGCGATCAGGCGCTGGGGTTGTGCCACGCGGCGCTGTCGTTTGGTAGTGGTTTGATCGACCTGACGTCGCGGGGTAATCTGCAACTGCGCGGTGTGGCCGCCCCATCGCATGGGGTGGTGTTAGATCACCTTTACCACCTTGGCCTTTTGGATGCCGATGCGGTGGCGGAAGGGCGGCGAAACATCCTGTGCACCCCATTGTGGGCGGTGGGCGACCTGACGCATCGTTTGCATGATCGGATTGTGGGTGCCTTGCCCACCTTGCCGGATTTGCCCGTGAAAATGGGCGTGGCGGTCGACACCGGCCCCGCCCCGATGTTGCAGGGGTGTTCCGCCGATTTTCGGTTTGAACGCGATGAAACCGGCGGCTTGATCCTGCGCGCCGATGGGGCCGCCGCCGGATGGCCGATCACAGAGGATGACGCCGCCGACGCCTTGCGCCAAATGGCACACTGGTTTTTGGGCACCGGCGGGCGTGCAGCGGGCCGGATGGCACGGCATGTGGCACAGGTGAATGTGCCGGTGGCTTGGGCTACACGCGCTGCGGCACATCCCACCGCACCCGTGCACCCTGGGCACACCACGCTTGGCCCGGCTTATGGCGTGGCATTCGGGCGGGTTGCGGCACAAAAACTGGTCGATCTTATCCACCGCAGCGCGGCGCGCGCCGTGCGTGTGACGCCGTGGCGGGTGTTGATCTTAGACCAAGGGCGGCCAATCGCGGACGCGCCCGATTTTATCACCGATCCGGATGATCCGGTGTTGCGCGTTCATGCCTGCCCGGGTGCACCACAGTGTGGGGCCGCGCGGGCCGAAACCCATGCCCTGGCCCGCGCCCTGGCCCCGCATGTGGCCGGTCGGGTGCATGTATCGGGGTGTGCCAAAGGGTGTGCGTTTCCCAAGGCGGCGGATGTGACGTTGGTGGGGCGAGATAATGATTATTATGATATTATTCACCACGGTGCGCCGTGGGACCGCCCCGCCCACCGCGCCCTGCACAAAGATTATATTTTGGCCGCGATCAGGTAACCCATGCCCCACACATACGAAACCGACGCCGCCGCGATTTACCGCCAATCCTTTGCCATAATTCGGGCCGAGGCCGATTTGGCGCGATTCTCAGCAGAGGAGGAACCCGTAGCCGTGCGGATGATCCACGCCGCGGGGATGGTGGGCCTGGCCCCCCATATCGCATTCTCGCCAGGGTTTGCCGCCGCCGCCCGCGCGGCGTTGGTGGGCGGTGCCCCAATTCTGTGCGACGCGCGCATGGTGAGTGAGGGGATTACACGCGCGCGTTTGCCCGCTGATAACGCGGTTATCTGCACCCTTCACGCGCCCGATGTGCCCGCACGCGCCGCTGCCCTGGGCACCACGCGATCCGCCGCCGCGCTCGAGCTGTGGCGTCCGCATTTGGACGGCGCGGTGGTGGCCATTGGCAACGCGCCCACGGCGTTGTTTCATTTGCTAAATATGTTGGACGATCCCACCTGCCCGCGCCCGGCGGCGATCATCGGGTGCCCCGTGGGGTTTGTCGGCGCGGTCGAAAGCAAGGCGGCCCTATGGGTCGCGC
This sequence comes from uncultured Jannaschia sp., assembly GCA_937916365.1. Taxonomy (GTDB): domain Bacteria; phylum Pseudomonadota; class Alphaproteobacteria; order Rhodobacterales; family Rhodobacteraceae; genus JANSYL01. Next base: position 16,545 of record CALFSY010000257.1, read on the forward strand.
AACCCACGCCATGCTGCATCGTTGAAGGGCGCCTGGGCGGAAGCGCGATTACAGTCGCCGCCGTCAATGCCTTGGCGAGCCGCACGGAATGACCCTTACGGCTTCAACTGGCACTATCCATGGGGTGGGTTTAGGCCCGGGGGCCCCCGATTTGTTGAGCGTGCGGGCCGACAGATTGGTGCGCACCGCCCGCCATGTGGCCTATTTCCGCAAGGCGGGCCGCGCGGGCCAGGCCCGCACCATGGTTGCGGGGCTGCTGCCCACCGGTGCGCGCGAAATCGCGATGGAATATCCCGTCACCACCGAAATTCCGCTGCACGATCCACGATATGCGGCGACCCTGCATGCCTTTTACGACGATTGCGCGGGCCGTCTGCGCGCCCTTGTGCACACAGGGCAGGATGTCATTGTTTTGTGCGAGGGCGACCCATTTTTCTATGGCTCTTTCATGCACCTTTACGACCGGCTGCGCGATGATGTGCCGGTGTCGGTGGTGCCGGCCATCCCGGGGATGGCCGCGGCGTGGGGGGCCACCGGTGTGCCGATCACCTGGGGCGATGATATTTTAACCGTGTTAATGGGCACACTACCGGCCGAGATATTGGTGCAGCATATGCAGATGGCGGATGCACTGGTTGTAATGAAAATTGGGCGGCATTTTGATAAAGTGCGCCATGCGTTGCACACCGCCGGGCGGGCCGATGCCGCTTGGCTAATCGAATATGCGTCTATGCCGGACCAAACGGTGCAACGATTGACCGATGTTCCCGATGCGGCCAGTGTGCCGTATTTTTCGATCATTGTTGTTCATGGCCAGGGGCGGCGCCCATGACCGGCAACGTGACCATCGTTGGGTTGGGCCCGGGGGCCGAGGCGATGATAACGCCCGAGGTCACGCAAGCCTTGGCCATGGCCACCGATGTTGTAGGCTATGCTCCCTATGTGAATCGCGTGCCCACACGCCCGGGTTTGACCCGCCACAGCAGCGACAATCGCGCCGAGCTTGCCCGCGCCGGCCACGCGCTTGACATGGGCACGAACGGGCGTCGGGTGGTGGTGGTCTCTTCGGGTGATCCAGGGGTGTTTGCCATGGCCGCCGCGGTGTTTCAGGCCGTGGAGGCCGGCCCGCCCGCGTGGCGCGGGGTTGAGGTGTGCGTGTTGCCAGGGATTACGGCGATGCTGGCCGCCGCGGCGCGGGTGGGTGCGCCGCTGGGGCATGATTTTTGCGCGATCAATTTGTCGGACAACCTCAAACCTTGGGCAGTGATCGAAAAACGCCTGCGGTTGGCGGTGGCGGCGGATTTTGCCATGGCGTTTTACAACCCGCGGTCACAGGCGCGGCCCGACGGCTTTGCCAAGGTGCTGCGCCTTTTGAATACGGTGTGCGATGATGCCCGCCCGATGGTGTTTGCACGGGCGGTCTCTACCCCGCAAGAACAGATACAGATTGTGCCGCTGCCCAAGGCCAGGGCCGAAATGGCCGATATGCGCACGGTGGTGATTGTGGGCTCGGCCCAAACACGGGTGATCGACTGTGCCCACGGCCCTATGGTTTACACCCCTAGATCGGTGCCGGAATGAGACAGCCATGCCAACACCGCATCAACATCGTGCACCTGCGCAGGGTAGGGCGCGTCTGGCAGCGCCGGTTGATCAATCATCACCACGGGCAGCCCCAACCGCCGTGCCGCCGTGATTTTGGCATAAGCGCCCGCGCCGCCACTGTTTTTTGCGACAATAAGGTCAATGCCATGGGTGTGCATCAACGCCATATCGCCCTCTACCGTGAATGGCCCGCGCGACACGATCACATGGTGATGCGGGAAAGATGGCGGTTTATCCGGCGGATCAACCAGACGCAGCAGGTAGAAATGTTGCGGATTGACCGTAAAATCGGCCAGGTGCATGCGCCCCACGGCCAACATCACGCGGCGTGGGGCACCATTCAGCGCGGCAACAGCGGCGGGAATGTCGTGCACGGCTGTCCACCTGTCACCGTCTTGGCGGGCCCATGGTGGCCGGGTCAGCGCGATCAGGGGGATGCCCACTTGGGCGCAGGCCCGGGTGGCATTGTGGCTGATGCGCACGGCAAAGGGATGGGTGGCATCAATCACATCGGTGATGTAATGCGCGCGCAAATAAGCCGCCAAGCCGGCCACCCCGCCAAACCCGCCCACACGTTGCGGCAGGGCCGTGCGTTTGGGCCGCGCCACGCGCCCCGCCAAAGACACGGTGCCGCGCACCCCCTTGGCGGCAATGGCCTGCGCCAACACTGTTGCCTCAACCGTACCACCAAGGATCAAAAGGTGCTGCGCCATGTCTAACCCCCCCTGGTTGACGATTGTTGGCATTGGTGAAGATGGCATTGCGGGCCTGTCACCGGCAAGTCAAGCGGCATTAAACGCAGCGGCGGTTATTATGGGCCCGCCGCGCCATTTGGCGATGGTGCCCCAAACCGCCGCAACCCATGTGGAATGGCCGGTGCCGTTTGACGATGGCCTTCCGATCCTAAAAAACTTGCACGGGCAAAGGGTTGTGGTTTTGGCCTCGGGCAATCCATTCTGGTTTGGGGTGGGCCGCGTGATTGCGCGCCATTTTGCGCCCACGGAATGGGTGGCGTATCCCGCCCCGTCAACCTTTGCACTGGCCGCCGCGCGCCTGGGGTGGCCGTTGGAACGCACGGTGTGCCTGGGCCTACATGCCGCACCCATGGCCCAAATGCGTCCGCATTTGGCGCCAGGTATGCGGTTGATCGTTCTGGTGCGCGACGGGGCAGCGGTTGCGGAACTGGCCACCTATCTTACGACCTTGGGGTTTGGGGATAGCGATTTGGCGGTGTTCGCACGACTGGGCGGGCCAAGGGAACGGCGCGCCGATGTGGCGGCAAAATCCCTGCGCGGGTCATTCGCGCACCCGGTTTGCGTGGGGGTTACGGTTGCGGGGCAGGGCGCGGTGGTGCCTGTGGCCAGTGGCCGGGAAGACGCGCTGTTTGACCATGATGGACAAATTACCAAACGCCCGATCCGTGCGATCACGTTATCAACCCTTGCGCCGCGCCCCTTTGAACATCTGTGGGATATTGGCGGCGGCTCTGGGGCCATCGCCATTGAATGGGCCTTGGCCCACCCCACCACTCGCGCCACGTGTCTTGAGGCGCGCGCCGATCGTGCCACGCGGATTGCACAAAACGCCGCAACGTTTGGCGTGGCAGATCGGGTGAGTGTGGTCACGGGCCACGCGCCCGAGGGGTTGGTGGGTCTGCCCACACCACAGGCCGTTTTTGTGGGTGGGGGGATGTCAGAGGCGATGTTGACCTATCTGCGCGATAACGTGGCCGCACGCCTGGTCGCCAATGCCGTAACGTTGGAGACCGAGGCAGTGTTGGCCCGTTGGCACGCGCGGATGGGTGGATCACTGATGCGCATCGCCCTGTCAGAGGCCAAACCATTAGGCCCGAAACATGGTTGGCACAGCGCCTATCCCGTGGTGCAGTGGCGCGTGACGTTATGATCGTCGCCGGTTTTGGATTTCGACAGGGCGTGCCCCACGATAGTCTGGCCGAGGCATTTGCCCGTGCCGCAGCGGGGCACAGCGTGGATCGCTTGGCCACCCTGGCCACAAAAGCCGAAGATCTTGCCGCGTTTGCCCGCGCATTGGGCCGCCCCCTGATGATGATCAATGCCGTTGCGATGCAACAGCAAACCACATTAAGCCGATCACAGGTCAGCCTGGCCCACAAAGGCACCGGCAGCGTGGCCGAGGCCACGGCGTTGGCCGCGGCGGGGGCAGGGGCCTATCTGTTGGGCCCACGCGTTATTTCGACCGATGGGATGGCCACATGCGCACTGGCAAAGGGGGGCGATAAATGACCGTGCATTTTATTGGTGCGGGGCCGGGGGCGCCCGATTTACTGACGCTGCGGGGGCGCGACATTATCGCGGCCTGTCCAGTGTGCCTTTATGCCGGATCATTGGTGCCCCGCGCGGTTTTGGCCCATTGCCCCAAGGACGCGCGGATCGTCAACACCGCGCCGATGGATTTAGACACGATTATGGCCGAGATCCACGCGGCAACGGCCCTGGGCCATGATGTTGCGCGGCTTCATTCCGGCGATCTATCGGTGTGGTCGGCGATGGGCGAACAACTGCGCCGTTTGCGGGCCGCGCGCATTGCCTTTACCGTCACCCCCGGTGTGCCCGCCTTTGCCGCCGCCGCCGCGGCAATCGGGGCGGAATTAACGCTGCCCGGGGTGGTGCAATCGGTCGTGTTGACGCGCACGGGTGGGCGGGCCTCTCCCATGCCGGAGGGGGAGGCGCTGACCGCCTTTGCCGCCACGCGTGCGACGTTGGCCATCCATCTGTCGATCCAAAACCTAGATCAGATTGTGGCCGATCTAACCCCCGCCTATGGCGCGGATTGCCCCGCTGCGGTGGTTTATCGCGCCAGTTGGCCAGATCAGCGGATTATTCGCGCGACCCTAGGCACCCTGCGCGCGGCGATGGACCCAAAAATTGACCGCACGGCATTGATTCTAGTGGGCCCTGTTTTGGGGGCCGAGGATTTCGGCGAAAGCCGCCTTTACGCCCCCGATTACGACCGCCGCTATCGCCCGCAATCGGCAGGCAGCCCTTGGGCCGAATGGAACGATAGCGATGACTGATCCATCGCCCCAGACCATCGCGGCAACACCGCCTGGGGTGGTAATTTCTGCGCCCAGTTCGGGCACGGGCAAAACCACCGTGATGTTGGGCCTTTTGCGTGCGTTGGCCGATGATGGCCTCACCGTGCAACCGTTCAAAAGCGGCCCGGATTACATTGATCCGGCGTTTCATTTTGCAGCTGCGGGGCGCGCATCGTTTAACCTGGATACCTGGGCGATGGATGCCGGTTTGCTGGGCACCATTGCCGCCCAGGCGGGCCTGGCGGATATGTGCGTTGCCGAAGGGTCCATGGGCCTGTTTGACGGGGTGGCGACACGGGGGCAAACGGGGTTTGGGTCCACCGCCGAAACCGCGCGGCTGCTGGGATGGCCGGTGGTGTTGGTTGTGGATGTGGGCGGGCAGGCCCAATCGGCGGCGGCCACCGCGCTGGGCTTTCGCACGTATGCCCCCGACTTGCCCTTTGCAGGGGTGATTTTGAACCGCGTAGCCAGCCCACGGCACGAACGCTTAGCACGATTGGGCATGGAACACGCCGGTATCCCCGTGTTGGGCGCGTTGCCACGACGGGGGGATTTGGCCCTACCCGAACGGCATTTGGGCCTGATACAGGCGGTCGAACACCCCGATCTTGAGGCTGCGATCACGGCTTATGCCGCGTTTTTGCGCGCTCATGTTGATTTAGAGCGCCTGAAATCCGCCGCCCGTTCCCTTGCACCGCCCCCTCCGGGCCCATGGCCCCCTCCACCCGCACAGCGCATTGCCCTGGCCCAGGATGCAGCGTTTTCCTTTACCTATCCGCATCTGTTGGCGGGGTGGCGCACAGCAGGCGCCGAAATCTTGCCATTTTCCCCCCTGACTGATGAGCCGCCCGCCCGGGATGCCGATCTGGTGTGGTTGCCGGGGGGATACCCCGAACTGCACGCGGTGCGTTTGGCGGCGGCAACAACATTTCACAACGGCCTGCGCACCCATGCGCAAACACGGCCCGTGCATGGCGAATGCGGGGGGTATATGGTGCTGGGTCAGGCCCTGGTCGATAAAGCGGGCACATCACACAAAATGGCCGGCCTTTTGGGGTTGGTGACCAGCTACGCAAACCGCAAATTCCATTTGGGGTATCGCCGGGCGGTGTTGCGTGCGCCGATGCCTGGTTTTGGGGGCGGGCACGCATTGCGCGGGCATGAATTTCATTATTCCACCATCGTTGATCAACCCGATGCCCCCTTGGCCGATGTTACCGACGCCGACGGCACGCCCGTGGCAGAAACAGGATCACACCGTGGGCACGTTACCGGCACCTTTTTCCATCTGATCGCCGCGGACTTGCCATGACAGGTTTCGTCAGTTTCGTGGGCTCAGGCCCCGGTGATCCGGAGCTGTTGACCCTCAAGGCGGTTGACCGGCTCAAGCATGCTGATGCGGTGTTGTTTGACGATCTGTCCTCTGGCCCGATCTTGGGCTATGCAAAGGCCGGGGCCGATTTGGTGGGGGTGGGTAAACGGGCCGGGCGACCATCACCCAAACAAAACCACGTTAGCCGCCTGTTGATCGATTATGCGCAGGCGGGGCAGCGCGTTGTGCGGCTGAAATCCGGCGATGGCGGCATATTCGGGCGGCTGGAAGAGGAGATTTTCGCCCTGAAAGAGGCCAGTATCGGGTTTGAGATCATTCCCGGTGTGCCCTCGGCCTGCGCGGCGGCGGCGGCGGCGGGAATGCCCCTAACCCGGCGCTTAACGGCGCGACGGGTGCAGTTTGTGACCGGCCATGACACGCGTGGTGACCTGCCCCATGACCTGAACCTACCCGCCTTGGCCGACCCAGAGGCCACAACTGTCGTGTTCATGGGCCAACGCACATTTCCCGCCCTGGCCAACCGGTTGATCGCCCATGGATTACCGGCGGATACCCCGGCCCTGTGGGCCAAGGCGGTTTCCACGCCTGCGCAAGAATTGTGCTGCATGACGGTCAAAACCTTGGCCGATCGTTTGGCGCATAGCGTGGGCGATGCCCCGGCGTTGATTCTTTATGGTCCGCTTGCGGATGTGTAGATGTCGTTTATGGGCTTGTGCTATATCGCCCATCCTGACACGAATGGGGCGACGGTGATCGCCCACAGGCGATTGAAAAGGGAATCGGGTGAAATGCCCGGACTGCCCCCGCAACTGTAAGCGGAGAGGGAGCCGAAACAACACCACTGGCCCAACACAGGGCTGGGAAGGTTCGGTGTGCCGATGATCCGCAAGTCAGGAAACCTGCCGTCTGAAACATAACCAACGGCCACGGGCCGACCAAACCCTTGCCGGGTGGGCAAGGAAGGAGACATAGATATGCACATCGAACCAGGAATCGTGGACGGCGCCAAAATGGTGTTGGCCTATGGCACCGCAGCCGTCGGAGCGGCGACGGCGGTAAAGTTTGCCGCAGATGATTTGAAAGACCATTCGTGGTCTTCCTTTGCCTTGCGCGCCGTGATCGCAACATTTGGCGTTTTCGTATTTTTTGAGGTATTTCCGCATTTCTCCGTGGGCGTGTCAGAGGTGCACTTTATCCTAGGCACCACGCTTTTCCTGATCCTGGGGGTGGCGCCTGCGGCGATTGGATTGGCCTTGGGGTTGTTAATTCAAGGGCTTTTTTTCGCGCCTACCGATTTGCCAATGTATTTTGTCAACATCACCACACTTTTGTTCCCGTTGTTTGCCATTTACGCAGGGGCCAAACGCCTATTTCCGGCGCAAAAGGCTTATGTTGATCTGGAATACTGGGATGTTTTGAAACTGTCGGCCATTTATCAGGGTGGAATTATTGCCTGGGTGGCATTTTGGGCGATTTATGGCCAAGGGGTTGGTGTCGAAAATATCGCGGCAATTCTTAGCTTTGGCGCCGCCTACCTTGTGGTGGTGATTGTGGAACCTTTGGCCGATCTTGCCGTGCTTGCCGCCGCAAAGGGCGCGCGCACCTGGAAAGACAGCGGCATGTTCGCCCGCCGTTTGTATCATACTGTATAATCAAGGTGTAACGGGCACGGTGCCTTTGTGTGCCGTGCCCACGTTCGTAGGTGATGCAACTTTTCCTAATCGGAATCGGAACGGGAAATCCCGATTATCTGACCCAGCAGGCGGCCCATGCCATCAAAATGGCAGATTTAATTTTGATCCCTTATAAAGGGATTGAAAAATCGGATTTGGCCGATCTTAGGTTGGGTATTGTGCACGCAATCCGACCCGAGGCCCCGATCGAATTTTTCGATATGCCAGATCGTGCAACGGACGTGCCATATCTGGCCGCTGTTAATGATTGGCATGGCCAAATTGCCGAACGTTGGGCGCACGCCATGGCAAAACACCCCCACGCGCACCATGTAGCGTTATTGGTGTGGGGTGATCCGTCACTGTATGACAGCACGCTGCGCATTGCCGCGCGATTAACCCCCCAGCCCGATATGAAGGTCATCCCAGGTATTACCGCGATGCAGGCACTTACCGCCGCGCACGCCATTCCGCTGAATACAATAAACGATCCTGTTCTGTTGACCACGGGCCGCCAATTACAAAAACGGGGATGGCCAGATGGCGCAACCCGCGTTGTGGTAATGTTGGACGGGGCATGCGCGTTTCAACACCTGGATCAAAAGGGGATGTTTATCTGGTGGGGGGCGTATTTGGGTATGGCCGATGAAATCCTTGACGCCGGGCCACTGGCCCAGGTGGGCGCCCGCATCATCGCCCGCCGCGCCGCCGCCCGCACCCGCAAAGGATGGATCATGGACACCTATCTTTTGGCACGTGAT
>CALFSY010000258.1 GCA_937916365.1 uncultured Jannaschia sp.
GCGCCGCGCGATATGGCGCGTCAACCGGCCCCAATGCGCCCGCCCTTACGCGGTGGTGCGGGTGTTGGCCCCCTTGCCCGGGGATGCCCATCGCGGCTATAGCATTCCATGAAACGGGGGCATAGGCATGATGGGGTTTCACGCGCGGCATTTATTAGGGATCGAAGATTTGCCGACAGAGGCGATTACCGCATTGATTGACCGCGCCGATCAACACGCCACCACCGCCCGAAACGGCGCCCCCCATGGCCGCCCGTTGAACGATCACACCCTTATCAACCTGTTTTTTGAACCCTCCACCCGCACCCAGGCCAGTTTTGAAATCGCGGGCAAACGTTTGGGCGCGGATGTGATGAACATGGCGTTGGCGGCTTCATCCCTGACCAAGGGCGAAACGTTGATTGATACGGCGTTGACGTTAAATGCGATGCGCCCCGATTTGTTGGTGGTGCGGCATCCGCATTCGGGTGCGGTGAAACTGTTGGCCGATAAGGTGACGTGCGCCGTGGTCAACGCAGGCGACGGGCGGCACGAACACCCCACACAGGCGTTGTTGGATGCGCTCACCATTCGGCGGGCAAAGGGGCGATTGCACCGCCTAAGCGTGGCGATTTGCGGCGACATTGCCCATTCCCGCGTGGCGCGGTCCAACATTTTTCTGCTGGGTAAGATGGAAAATCGCATTCGTTTGATCGGGCCGCCCCCCTTGATCCCCGCCCGCGCCGCTGATTGGGGGGTCGAGGTGTATGAGGATATGGCCCAAGGGTTACAGGGCGCGGATGTGGTCATGATGCTGCGCCTGCAAAAGGAACGGATGGATGGCGCGTTTGTGCCGTCTGAACGGGAATATTTCCATCGTTTTGGCCTAACGGCGGAAAAGCTGAGCCATGCCAAACCGGATGCCATCGTCATGCACCCCGGCCCGATGAACCGCGGCGTGGAAATCGATGGCACCATCGCCGATGATCTAACCCGATCCGTAATCCAAGATCAGGTGGAAATGGGCGTCGCCGTGCGCATGGCCGCGTTAGAGGTGTTGGCCCGCAATCTAAAACGCAATGAAGAGGCCCCATGACCCACACCTTGCTAACCAATGCGCGTTTGATTGACCCCGAAGGCGGCACTGAAACGCGGGGGTGGCTGCGGGTAGAGGGCGGTAAAATCACCGCTATTGGCCAGGGCCCGGCTGAGGGGGGTGTGGATTGCCGCGGGCTGCGCTTGGCGCCCGGCCTGGTGGATGTCGGTGTTAAGGTGGGCGAACCGGGCGAACGGCATAAGGAAAGTTTTCGCACCGCAGGTTTGGCCGCCGCCGCCGGTGGGGTGACAACCATCGTGACACGGCCCGATACCGCCGCGCCCATCGACACGCCCGAGGTGTTGGAATTTGTCACCCGCCGCGCCCGCGATGAATGCGCGGTGCATGTGCGCCCAATGGCCGCGTTGACCAAGGCACGCGCGGGCCAAAACATGACCGAGATCGGGTTTTTGCACAACGCAGGGGCAGTGGCGTTTTCCGACGGCGATGAGGTAACGCAAAACACCAAGGTCTTGGCGCGCTGCATGGCCTATGCGCGCGGGGTGGGCGCCATGATTGTCACCCACCCGCAGGATCCGGGGCTAAGCCACGGCGCGGCGGCCACATCGGGTAAGTTTGCCGCCCTACGTGGGTTGCCCATGGTGGCCCCCATGGCCGAACGTATGGGGTTGGACCGTGACCTAGCGCTGGCCGAAATGACGGGCGTGCGTTACCACGCCGATCAGATCACCACCGCCGCAGCCTTGCCCGCGCTTGCCCGCGCAAAGGGTGCGGGCCTAGACGTCAGCGCGGGGGTTTCTATCCATCACCTGACGCTCAACATCCTAGACATTGGGGAGTATCGCACGTTTTTTAAGGTCAAACCCCCGCTGCGTGATGAGGAAGATCGCCGCGCGGTTGTGGCGGCGGTGCGCGACGGCCTGATCGACATGGTGTGTTCGATGCACACCCCGCAAGATGAAGAATCAAAACGCCATCCGTTTGAGGCTGCGGCCAGCGGGGCGGTGGGGTTGGAAACGTTGTTGCCCGCGGCGTTGCGGCTTTACCATGCGGGCGATATGACATTGCCACACCTGTTTCGTGCCCTGGCCTTTAACCCGGCGCGGCGGTTTGGGGTGCCTGGTGGGCACATGCGGGTGGGCGCGCCTGCCGATTTGGTTTTGTTTGACCCGGATGTGCCGTATGTGTTGGATCGTTTCACACTGCGATCGAAATCGAAAAATACCCCATTTGATGGGCAGCGTATGCAGGGCCGCGTGGAAAAAACCTGGGTCGCGGGCAACATCGTGTTCGACCGAGGCGTTACCCGATGATCCCGCCGTTTGAAACCGCGCCGTTGCTTTTGGCGGTCACGGCGGTATTGGCCTATGTGTTGGGATCAGTGCCTTTTGGCATGGTTATGGCCCAAACATTTGGTTTGGGCGATGTGCGGGCCATCGGATCAGGCAATATTGGGGCCACCAATGTGTTGCGCACGGGCCACAAAACTGCTGCTGCGCTGACGCTGATTTTGGATGGGGCCAAGGGCGCGGCGGCGGTTGCCATCGCGCGCGCGGTCTTGGCCGAGGATGCCGCGCATCTGGCAGCACTCGCTGCGTTTTTGGGCCATTGTTTTTCGATTTTCCTGCGGTTTCAGGGTGGCAAAGGTGTGGCCACGTTTTTGGGCATTTTGTTGGCGCTTTATTGGCCCGTTGGTATGGCAGGATGTTTGACATGGCTGATCGTGGCGGCGATCACGCGCTATTCCTCCTTATCGGCGTTGATTGCGGCGGCCTTATCCCCGATTTTCGCAATGTGGTTTGGGTGGACAGAGGGAATGGTTTTAACCTTAACCCTTGTTATTTTAATTTTCTTTAGACACCGCGCAAATTTATATCGGCTTATTACATCACACGAACCTAAATTTGGTAGCAAAGGTGCATCGTAAAAATCCAACGAGCAATTTGCTTGGGCTTAAAATCATTCTACTGTCTTTAATAACTATAAGCATCATAAATCTTGCTTAAATCCCCGCCCCAATCGCCGTGGTAACGCGCCAACAGTTCATCGGCGGGCACGTGGCCGGTGTCTACGCTTTCCTTTAGCGCATTCAAAAAATGTGTCTCGTCGGGGATCAATCCGTCCGCCCCGGGGTATGCGCGGGTTTTCAACCCCGCCTCGGCGATCTGCAAAATTTCGCGGGCCAGGGCGTGCATGTCGATCTTGCCCACGCGGGCCTGCAACCCATCGACCGAGGCCGCCACGCGCAGGGCCTCGCGCGTTTCGGCATCCCAATGTTTCACCAAATCCCAGGCGGCATCCAATGCCGTTTGGTCATACATCACCCCCACCCAAAACGCAGGCAACGCACACAGCCGCCGCCACGGCCCGCCATCGGCCCCGCGCATTTCAATGAATGTTTTAATCCGCGCCTCAGGGAACAGGGTGGTCAGGTGATCGGCCCAATCGCTGAGTGTGGGGTATTCGCCTGGTAATGCCGGCAAACGCCCGGCCATAAAATCACGGAAACTTTGCCCCCGCGCGTCGATATAGTGCCCGTTGCGATAGACAAAATACATTGGCACGTTGAGGGCATAGTTCGCCCATGCTTCAAACCCGAACCCGTCTTCAAACACAAAGGGTAACATGCCGGTGCGCGCCGCATCCAGATCACGCCACACGCGGGCGCGCCAGCTTTTGTGCCCATTTGGCGCGCCGTCAATGAAGGGGGAGTTGGCAAACAGTGCAGTGGCCACGGGTTGTAACGCCAAGGCCACGCGCAGCTTTTGCACCATATCGGCCTCGGACCCGAAATCGAGGTTCACCTGCACGGTGCAGGTGCGATACATCATGGTTTTGCCCAATGTGCCCACGCGATCCATGTAATCGGTCATCAACCGATACCGGCCTTTGGGCATGATGGGCATGTCCGTGTGGCGCCAAATCGGGGCGGCGCCTAGGCCGATAAACCCCACACCGATCGCATCGGCCACCGCGCGCACCTGACGCAGATGTTCATTGACCTCATCACAGGTTTGATGGATTGTCTCCAGCGGCGCGCCGGACAGCTCTAACTGCCCGCCGGGTTCTAGGCTGATGGTGGCGCCATCTTTGGATAGGCCAATTATGTGCCCGCCCTCGGCCATGGGGAACCACCCGAAATGATCGCGCAATCCTTCAAGAACCGCTTTGATGGATCGTTGCCCATCATAAGGCAGGGGTTTTAGGGTATCGCGGCAGTATCCAAATTTTTCGTGTTCGGTGCCAATGCGCCACGCGGATTTCGGTTTACAGCCAGAGGCCAGATAACCGGCCAAATCCTCGGGCCGTTCAATGGGGCCGCCACCGGATTGGGGAATGGACATGCGCCGCCTCGCACCTTGATTGAACATTTCATCAGGGGTGGACCGGACGCATCGGCGTGTCAAGCCTAGGTTATGATTAGATTTTAAGGCTCAATACCCTTAACGATATGGTTATTTTTATATTCTGTTGCGTGCAGGCGCATTTCTGAGCGCGATTGTTATCTAAGCGCTCGACCTTTCATGATGATGTTGTCACCAAAACGGGCGCGTATGGCATCGGTTGCGCGTTCAGCGGCGATTCGTTTTGCCTCTTGCGGGTCGAAAAGATTGCCGGATTGATCGGCGGCTGTTTCAGAAATCAATTCTGACAAAATGATACCCAACAGGCGATAGGGTTTAGGATGATCGGTTTGATCGTAAAGCGCGCGGGCGGCCCGATAAATTCGATCGGCGATTTGGGTGCCATCGGGCAAAGACACCCGCCGCGTGATCATTTTGAAGTCGGCACGTTTGAGCTTGAGCGTTACCACACGTCCAGCAAGGTTTTTTGCCTTTGCTCGGGCGGAAACCTTTTCCGCTAGACGCCACATATGTCCATCAAGCAAGGTTGGATCGGCAATGTCATTTTCGAACGTTGTTTCGTGCGAAATGGATTTTATGGCCCGATTAACCAAAACGCGGCGCGAATCTTTGCCACGCGCAAGATGGTAAAGCCGTTCCCCCATTGTGCCGAATCGTCTTTGCAATGCCGCGCGATCCCACCGGCGCAAATCGGTAAAGGTGCGAATGCCCGCCTGTTCAAGCTGCGCCTGGCCCGCTGCACCGATCCCCCAAATCATGCGCACAGGTTTTGGGCCAAGAAAATCCAAAGTTTCCAAGCGACCAATCACCGAAAATCCGCGCGGTTTATCCAGGTCTGAGGCAATTTTCGCAAGAAATTTGTTATGTGACAATCCGATGGATGCTGTGATGCCCAATTTGTTCGATATGGTTTTTGCCAATCCGGCCAATATAACCGCCGGCGGTTTGCCATGCAGTCGTGCCGTGCCCCCAAGGTCAAGAAACGCCTCGTCCAACGATAAAGGTTCGACATTAGGGGTAAGATCAGACATCAATGCACGAATTTGGCGGGAAACATCCGCATAAACCGCCATCCGCCCCCGCAGCACCACAGCATCGGGACACAGTTTCAACGCCTTAAACATCGGCATGGCCGACCGCACGCCTTTGACACGCGCGATGTAACAGGCGGTTGATACAACCCCACGCCGCCCCCCGCCAATAATAACGGGTTTGTCACGCAAAGCTGGATTATCGCGTTTTTCAACCGCGGCATAAAATGCGTCGCAATCCAAATGCGCAATAGATAGGTCAAATAATTCTGGATGTGCCGTCACACGCGGGGAACCACAGGCCACACATCGCCGCGCATTATGTGTTATATGCAGGCAATCACGACACAGTGCAGGCATGGGATAGGCATATCACATCATTGATAGGGCGGCTAAAACGGCCCTTCGTTTGAAGAGACCAATATATGGGTGTATATCGCCACAGACGGATCACATAAAAACAATTTAAGGTGTTGCGCGGAAAATTTGTGGGTATAGAGGCTATAAATTCGCACCACGAATATAGGATGAGTTATGGAAAACGGTTTAGACGGGCAGTTTGGCGGCAGCATTGTTGTGCTTTTGCTGGCGCTATTTATCATTCTTTCTATCTTTCTGGCCATTCGGATTGTGCCGCAATCCGAAAAACACGTGGTCGAACGTTTTGGCCGTTTGAAATTGGTTTTGGGTCCCGGCATCAACTTTATCGTACCGTTTTTGGATCGTGTTGCACACAAGGTGTCGATCTTGGAACGGCAACTGCCCAATGCCAGCCAGGATGCTATTACAACCGACAACGTGTTGTTGGTGGTTGAAACGTCTGTCTTTTATCGCGTGTTGGAACCTGAAAAAACCGTTTATCGCATCCGCGATGTGGACGCGGCCATTGCCACCACCGTGACGGGTATTGTGCGTGCCGAAATTGGCAAGATGGAACTTGATGAAGTGCAATCAAACCGTGCGGCCCTGATCTCTCGGATCAAAGAACAAGTGGAAGGGGCTGTTGACGATTGGGGGATTGAGGTTACCCGTGCAGAAATCTTGGATGTAGGGTTAGACCAGGCAACGCGCGACGCCATGTTGCAACAATTAAATGCCGAACGTGAACGGCGCGCGCAAGTGACCCGCGCCGAGGGGGAAAAACGCGCCGTAGAATTGCAGGCCGATGCAGACCTATACGCCGCCCGCCAAGCCGCCGAGGCCCGGCGCGTAGAGGCCGATGCCGAGGCATATGCCACAGGCGTTGTGGCTGAGGCCATCGCCAAAGGTGGGTTAGAGGCCGTGCAATACAACATCGCGCTTGAACAGGTCAAAGGTATTGCCAAAATTGCGGGGGGGCAGGGCACCCAAACCATTGTTGTGCCCGCCGATGCCGCCGACGCCTTTGGCAAAGCATTTGAGATGCTGAAAGGGCGTGCCTAATGTTATGGAATGAATGGTGGGTTTGGGGCGCTGCCGCCATTATTTTGGCGGTGGGCGAGGTAATTCTACCATCATTCATTTTGTTGGGGTTTGCCATCGGCGCGGGTGTAGTGGCATTGTTATTGCTGCTAGGCGGGCCATTGGCCATATGGATTGGCACCTCTGTGCCGGCGTTGCTGTTGATCTTTGCAGTTGTGTCTTTGATCGCTTGGTTGCTTTTGCGTCGCTGGATGGGCATCTATCGTGGACAGGTAAAAACGTTTGACCACGATATTAACGATTGACAGTGCATCCTGCGGCCCAAAAGGGCGGGTCGCGGACGTGTTAATAGCTACTATTATGAAATCGTGGATAAAATCGCCTGCGCTGCTACCCGTGGATCGGATGCTTGCCATATCGGGCGTCCCACGACGATGTGATCGGCCCCGTTTTCAAGTGCCAGACGGGGCGTGGCAACACGTTTTTGATCGTCTGAGGCCGCATCCGCAGGGCGAATGCCGGGGGTCACAATCAAACGCCCCTTGGTCTGTGGCAGCGCCCGAATTAATCGCGCTTCGTGGGCTGAGGCGATAACACCATCTGCCCCGGCCTCAAATGCGCGGGCGGCGCGCTTCGTGACGAGGTCATGCAACGCACCCTCCTGAATAAGGGCTGCGTCAAGGTCGGTGCGATCAACCGATGTTAAAAATGTAACGGCAAGAATTTTTAGCCCGGTGCCGCCCGCGCCCATTTTAGCCGCGCGCACCACGTGGGGGTCGCCATGCACGGTTAGGAAATCCAAATCAAACTGCGCCAAGCCGCGCACCGCTGATTCGACTGTTGCTGCAATATCGAACAATTTCATGTCCAAAAAAATGCGCTTACCATAGTCATGCTTTAGATCGCGCGCCAATGCTAAACCGCCACCGGTCAACATCCCAAGCCCGATTTTATAAAATGATACAGCATCGCCAAGGGTTTCGGCCATGCGCAAGCCGTCCACCGCGTTGGGCAAATCCAGGGCAACAATCAAACGATCATTGGCAGACATGATCCATTCCTTTGAAACAGGTGGGATATAGCATATTAAAACGGGTCGCTGTTTGGGACGCCGAAATTACACGTTGGCAAGAATAGGTGGGGTGAGAGGCTGGACAACGACCCAAGCGGGGCTCGTTACGGCTGCTTCCTTCCGGATCTGACCGGGTTGGCGAGGCGCTTACCCGCGCCAACCTCTCAGGCATCAGAATAAGGTTGCCCTGTTGAAAGTGCAAGCCGATGTCGCAATTTGGCTAGACAATGCGCGCCGATATTGCGTTAGTTATATCTTATGAAAATTACCCGCCGTCGAATGATGCCTTTGTGTCATGGGTTCCCCCCTTATGGCAGATTGGCAAACACACCCTATGGTAAATCCCAAGGATGGTGGCCGCCGCCTCTGAGCAAAATAAAAAACTTATTATTTTGCAGAGATGGAGAACCCGATGAAAGACCTACCCAATACACCCACACTAGCGCTTGAAAGCGAAAGTCTGCGCCTGATGTGGCCCAAGGCATATATGCTTATATCTGGCTGCGCGATAATTGCCCCACGGCATTTCATCCCCACACGCAGGAACGTGTGACGGATTTGATGACGTTACCCGAAACCCCGCGCCCGGCACATACGGTTATCACCGATGATCGCTTAATCATTGATTGGGCGGAAGATGGACATCGCAGCGATTTTAATTTGGGCTGGTTGCGCGACCATCGACCGGGGGAAACACACATCGATGCCGCCGGTTATGACCCCGTTGTGTGGACCGCCACATTGGGCGCCCAAGGTATTCCGCATTACGATGCGGCGGTCATTGCCCACGATGACGCCGTTTTGCAAGCGTGGATCGAAGATACCGCGCGGTATGGGATAAGTTTGGTAACAGGTGTGCCAAGCGAAAGCGGCGCAGGCGCGGCGTTGGCCCAGCGTATTGGGTTTTTACGCGAAACGAATTTCGGCGTCACATTCGAGGTGATGAACAAACCTGACCCCATCAACATCGCCTATACCGCCGAGGCGTTGACCCTGCACACCGATTTGCCTAACCAGGAATTGGCCCCAGGTTATCAATTTCTGCATTGCCTAGCGAATGAAGCAACAGGCGGTGGGTCGGTATTTGCCGATGGGTTTGCCTTGGCCCGCACGTTAAGGCATCAAAATCCCAAAGCATTTGATTTATTATCTACTGTGCCCATTCCGTTTCGGTTCCACGATCAAGACCAAGATCTGCGCTCAAAACGTCCGGTCATATCGTTAGACCATAATGGTGATGTGTCAGAGTTGAGCTGGAGCGTGCACATGGCCGCCGCCTTTGACATGGCGCCTGATATTATGCCGGAATATTACCGCGCCTATCGGGCGTTTATGGCATTGACCCGCGATCCTATGTTTCAGGTTACTTTGCGTCTTTCGGCCGGGGATATGGTAGTGTTTGACAACCGGCGCGTTTTACATGGCCGCGAATCTTTTGATCCATCCACCGGCTTTCGCCATTTACAGGGATATTATGTTGATCGTGGCGAATTTGATTCCAAACGCCGTGTCATGGCCCGTGCGTAGCATAAGGTAGGCGCAGTTAAAGCGATTGCCCTTGCAACAGTTTGGGCACATCGCCACTTAGGCCTGCGGCCTGCCGCATGAGGCCGCGCTTAAAGTGGGGTGTTGCATTCAACATCCCCAACCCTAAACCACGCATTGCCCGCAAAACCCCATTTGTATTGGAAAACAATGTATTGACCCCATCGGTGGTTAGCGCCAGCGTGGCGGTGTCAAACCTGCGCCAACGTTGATACCGTGCTAACACATCGGGGGCGGCAATATCTTCGCCACGGCGTTTTGCATTGGCCAGTGTTTCGGCCAATGCACCCACATCCCGAAAACCATGGTTAAGGCCTTGCCCCGCAATCGGATGCACCCCATGGGCGGCATCCCCCACCAACGCCAGATGGGGTTGAACAAACTGTTGCGCTAGTGTCAGGCGCAACGGATACGCCGCCCGTGTGCCTTGCAATGCGATGGAGCCCAGAAAATCACCAAAGCGCGGGCGCAAAACCTCAATAAACGCATCGTCTTCTAACTGGGCAATATCTGCTGCTCTGGCTTGGGTTTCTGTCCATACAATGGAACATACATCGCCTTGGAGCGGTAAAATGGCCAACGGCCCGCTGGGAAAAAACACCTGATGTGCGATTGCATTGTGCGGTTTTTCATGAACTATGGCACACACAAGAGCGGTTTGTCGATAATCCCGCACCATGCGTTTGATGCCCGCACGGGGTGCTGTTTCGCCCCGCACACCATCTGCGCCCACCAACAACCGCGCAGATAGGGTGCGCCCATCCTGCAGCACCGTGTGTGCCGCAGCGTTTGTAGTGTCTTGTGCAATCACATGCTGCCCCTGGATCACGTGGATTTGTGGTGTGGTCTTTAATGCGGTGTGCAGAACGCGGCGTAAGTGTCGGTCTTCAACCATGTATCCCATGGGGCCTTCCTCCAATTCTGCATGGTTAAAATGCAAAATGAACGGTCCCGTTCCCCCGTCGGCATAGCCGTCGGAAACTTTGATGTCTGTAATCGGTTGCGCGTGTTGGGCCAGATCGCGCCACAGGCCCAGTGCCGCCAACATATACGTGGATGCCAGTGATAATGCGTAGGCCCGCCCATTAAATACATCTTGCGTTGGTTGATCCCCTGGTGCCTTTGATGCGTCGATGATGATGCTATTGATCCCGACTTGGGCCAAGGCCAAGGCCAAACACGGGCCGTTTAGCCCGCCACCAACAATTAAAACATCCGTATCGTGTGCCATACCTATGACTATGCCTTTGGCTTAGGGATTGTCCATGGGCGCAACCGGCGATAGCGTCGCAGCGCGGCATCATGGCGGGGAAGGCATAGATCATGGATGAATGGTTGACCAAAAGCGCATCGGAACTGGGCCGCGCCATTGGCGCGGGCGTTGTGGACCCCGTGACCTTGACCGAGGCATTTTTGGATCGGGCGGCCACCCATGATCTGGGCCCGCGCATTTACGCACGCCTAACCCCAGTGCGTGCGATGGATGAGGCACGCGCGGCGCGTATACGAGCCAAAAATGGCACGCGCCATGGCCCATTGGATGGTGTGCCGATCAGTTGGAAAGATCTGTTTGACACCGCCGGCGTTGTGACCGAGGCGGGGTCAATGCTGTTGCAGGGGCGCACACCAACAGTTGATGCGCATGTGGTGCAACGCGCCACGCAAGCAGGTCTGATTTGCCTAGGCAAAACCCACATGTCGGAATTGGCGTTTTCCGGTTTGGGTATAAACCCGGCCTATGGGGGGATGGTAGACCCCCAACCCGGTACGCCGCCAAATGTGCACGATCCGGCGTTGGTTCCCGGGGGGTCATCATCGGGGGCGGCGACGTCGGTGGCGTTTGGTTTGGCCGCTGCGGCCATCGGTTCAGACACGGGTGGTTCCGTGCGGGGGCCTGCGGCATATAACGATTTGGTGGGGTTCAAACCCACGCACGGGCAATTAAGCCTAACCGGTGTTGTGCCATTGGCAAGTCGTTTTGACACGATCGGCCCGTTGGCCCGCAGTGTCGAAGATTGCGCAGCATTGTTCACGATGTTGAATGATGCACCACTGTCGCTAGATTTGCGCGGTGCAACCGTATCCGGACGGCGTTTTTTGGTGTTGGATCCATACACCATTGATGCGCACCCCGTTCCCCGTGATGCGTTTGCGGCGGCCGTCGAACGCTTGGCCAATGCAGGTGCCCACATTGAGCATGAGACACTCCATGGTGTGGACGAGGCAATGGCCCTTTCCCCGCGGTTGTTCGCGCCCGAGGCGTATGGCATTTGGTCCAAGGTTATTGAGGCCGCACCTGAAAAGATGTTTTCGCGCATTTTAGAAAGATTTCGCACCGGCGCGCATATTTCGGCGCCCGATTATGTGGCCGCGTGGCGGCGATTAAAGGTGTTGCGCCAATCGTGGATGGACCAAACTGCGGCTTTTGACGCCGTGTTGTTGCCCACAGTGGCCACCCAACCCGCGAATATGGCACGCGCAATGGATGATCCGAAATACTATGTGCACGAAAACCTGATGGTCCTGCGCAATACGCGCGTTGCCAACTTGATGGGGGCATGTGCCTTGACCTTACCCACCGGTGTTCCATCGGCGGGCATCATGATGTTGTGCCCCCCGATGGCAGATGCGCGGTTACTGCGTCTTGGGGCCGCGGTTGAGGCGATCTTAGCATAATTCCGGTTATATCGCAGATTTGGGGCGGCTTTTTCTGGACCAAAGGGGCATAACCGGCTACACTACTCAAAAAATGGGACGCAAAGACCCTAATATTGAGGCAGTTATGGTGTGTTCTGAGCGGTTTTCGGACTTGCCTGATTATGCGTTTTCGCGTTTGCGGGGGCTTCTTAAAGGTGTGCCGCCCGGCGATGATCCCGTTGTTATGACAATCGGTGAACCCCAACACCCCATGCCCGATTGGGTTGGAGATGAAATTGCCAACACAGTGCAGGATTTTGGCCGTTATCCGCCGAATCAAGGCTCCAAATCGCTGCGAAATGCCATTGCCGTATGGATCGCGCGCCGCCATGGTGTTAATCTTACCGCGCCTGACAGGCAAATTTTACCGCTTAATGGCACACGTGAGGGGTTGTTTAACGCCTGCCTTGCGTTATGCCCCGAACATAAACGCAACAAACGCCCCATCGTGGGGATGCCCAACCCATTTTATCAGGTTTACGCCGCCGCCGCGTGTGCCGTGGGGGCGGAGCCAATCTATCTGCCTGCCGTATCTGACACGGGCGATTTACCTGATTTCACCGCGTTGCCGCCCCATATCCTGGACCGTATGGCCATTGCATACGTTTGTTCGCCCGCGAACCCCCAAGGTGCGGTGGCGGATCGGGCATACTGGACCGATTTGATCCATTTGGCTGAAACGCACGATTTTAAGATTTTTGCCGATGAATGCTATTCTGAAATTTATCGTGTGGCCCCTCCGATCAGCGCTCTATGGGTGGCCGATACCCTGGGCGCGGATCCTGAG
Source organism: uncultured Jannaschia sp. (assembly GCA_937916365.1). Taxonomy (GTDB): domain Bacteria; phylum Pseudomonadota; class Alphaproteobacteria; order Rhodobacterales; family Rhodobacteraceae; genus JANSYL01. The sequence continues at coordinate 12,935 of CALFSY010000258.1, forward strand.
CGCGTGTTGATGTTCAATTCATTGTCGAAACGATCCAACATGCCGGGGTTGCGATCGGGCTTTGTCGCCGGGGGCGTAGATAACATTGCCGCAATGACAAAGCTGCGCGCCTATGGCGGGGCACCTTTGCCTTTGCCTTTGCAGGCGGTGGCCGTGCGCGCCTGGTTGGATGAAGATCATGTGCAGGCCAACCGTGCCCTTTACCATGAAAAGTATATGATCGCCGATACAATCTTTGCCGATATACCCGGCTATACGCCGCCGGAGGCAGGGTTTTTTCTGTGGTTACAGGTCAAAGATGGGGAATCAGCCGCCGTTAAACTGTGGCGTGACATGGGGGTGAAGGTTTTGCCTGGTGCCTATCTGGCGCGGTCTGACGTGGTTTATCCTAGATTGGGATATGATCGCATTCGTGTGGCAATGGTGGCCGGGGCGCATGAAACACGCGATGGGCTGTCGCGTCTTAAAACCTGCCTTTACGCATGAGGATCCCCTGAATGGCGTATCAAACCCGATTACGTACCCCTTTGCTTGACAGCGGTTTCCAAGCTGCCCTGATCCGCCGTGTTGAAGAGGGCGTTGGATTTGCCCTGTTGGCGGCGGGCCTAACGCTTTTGGTTATGTTGGTGTCTTATGCGCCTGAGGATCCGACGTTTATGGTGCCCACCGATGGTGTGCCGCAAAATCTGTTGGGTCAAATTGGGGCATCTATTGCGGCGGTTCTTATCATGATCGTAGGATATGCGGCCTATGTTTTGCCTGTCGCGATCCTGATTTGGGGGGCGCGATTGTTTTTGCACATGGGGGCAGACCGCGCATTTGGGCGTTTTTTATACCTGCCCGTTGCCGTGGCATTGTTAACAATTTATGCAGCCAGCGTTGTGCCGCCCCAAACATGGACGCATAGTTTTGGATTGGGTGGGTTATTTGGCGACACAGTATTAGGCGCTGTTTTGAATGCCTTACCGATTACCCCGCGATTTGGACTTAAAATTTTAGCGGCGCTTTCGTTTCTAGTGGGGGGATGGATGTTACTGTACGTTCTTGGGATGACTCGGACAGAGCTTACCACCGCTTTGCGATTTGTGGCCGAGGGCTTTGAACGTAAAGACGTGGCTAGTGCCGACGGAACATTCCAAACCGATCACACATCGCATCGCACATCCCCGAATTTTTCCCCACCCGTTTACACCGAACGCGACCATTATGCGTGGTCAGAGGAGGCACAATCCCCCCCCCAACAGCGTGCGGGAAATCCAGTTCTACGAGAAACGCAAGGGTTGCGATCAAAGCCAAAAGAAAACGATCCCGGCCCAAAATTACGCCAACAACCGCGTGCAAGTGACCTGCCCACCCCACATTTTCGGGCCATCGCGCCCGAAGAAATTTCGATGCAATCGGAATTGGTCGAGCGGCCATTGCCGGCGGAACTTTGGGATGTTGATGCGCCCGATGATGATCGTATTCGGGCAAAAATTGCCGATGCTGTTAAAAACCGCGTTCAACGCCCCGGTGTTCACCCCCATGTTGAACCGGCAAGCGCGGCTATCCCCGCGTCGCCCCCCCCAAGCAACCCGCCGTTGAACGTGCCGGACTCCAACGCTCGTTATAGCCACGACATGCCCACAGCCGCAGATTATGATCCCGTGCTTAACGATGACTTCACCGATGTTGATCCACCCCATGCTGAACCGCCGTTGTTTGATGCAGATGTTGATACAGATATCGCGCCGCGCGTCACATTGACCCGTCGTATGGTGCAGCGCGCGTTAAAGCGTGCGCCTATACCATCGCGCCAAGCTATGGCCGATGCGCAACCTTCGCTGGCGCTGCATCAGCAGCCCGCAGATGTTTACGAACACCCGCCCCTGACCCTTTTGGCAAATCCAAATACAGTACAGCGCCATCATCTGAGCGATGAAGCATTGGAAGAAAATGCAAAAATGTTGGAAAACGTGTTGGATGATTACGGGGTGAAGGGCGAGATTGTAAGCGTGCGCCCGGGCCCCGTGGTCACCATGTATGAATTAGAACCTGCACCAGGGCTTAAGGCGTCACGTGTCATCAGTTTGGCTGACGATATTGCACGATCAATGTCGGCCCTTTCGGCCCGTGTGTCCACTGTGCCGGGGCGGTCGGTGATTGGGATCGAATTGCCAAACCACAACCGCGAAAAGGTACTGTTGCGCGAAATCCTAAGCCATCGTGATTTCGGCGATGGCAATCAACGTTTACCTTTGGCATTGGGCAAAGGCATTGATGGGGATCCAGTGATCGCAAATCTGGCGAAAATGCCGCACTTGTTGATTGCAGGAACCACCGGATCGGGCAAATCGGTGGCCATCAATACGATGATCTTAAGCCTGCTATACAAACTGTCGCCCAAAGAATGCCGGATGATTATGATTGATCCCAAAATGCTAGAGCTTAGCGTTTATGACGGTATTCCGCATCTTTTAAGCCCCGTTGTCACCGATCCCAAAAAAGCTGTTGTTGCATTAAAATGGGTCGTGGGCGAAATGGAAGATCGGTATCGTAAGATGTCGAAAATGGGTGTGCGCAATATCGAAGGTTACAATAGCCGTGTCGAAGACACCCTTGAAAAGGGCGAAATGTTTTCGCGCACATTCCAAACCGGTTTCGATGATGCAACGGGCGAGCCCGTATTCGAGACAGAGGAATTTGCCCCGGAAAAAATACCTTACATCGTTGTTGTCGTCGATGAAATGGCAGACCTGATGATGGTGGCAGGCAAAGAAATTGAAGCCTGCATTCAACGCCTTGCACAAATGGCCCGGGCCAGCGGCATTCATATCATCATGGCCACCCAACGCCCCTCGGTCGATGTGATTACCGGCACCATCAAGGCAAATTTCCCCACCCGCATTTCTTTCCACGTCACCTCCAAAGTCGATAGTCGCACAATCCTAGGCGAAATGGGGGCAGAGCAGCTTTTGGGCATGGGGGATATGCTTTATATGGCGGGTGGGGCAAAAATCACCCGCGTGCATGGGCCGTTTGTCAGCGACGAAGAGGTGGAAGAAATCGTGCGTCACCTTAAATCATTTGGCCCGCCCGATTATGCCGCCAATGTATTGAATGGCCCCGATGAAGACAAAGAAAGCGATATCGACGCCGTTTTAGGGTTAAGCACAGGTGGCAACACAAACAAAGAAGACGCACTATACGACCAAGCCGTTGCAATCGTTGTGAAAGATCGCAAATGTTCAACATCGTATATTCAACGTAAACTGGGCATCGGCTATAACAAAGCCGCACGTTTGGTTGAACAGATGGAAGATGCAGGGCTGGTATCCGCCGCCAATCATGTGGGTAAACGTGAAATTTTAGTGCCTGAGCAGGCCTAAAATTCGCCCTATATTGTTACAGGGGCATGAGCGATATTCACACTTGCGTTGTCGCGCCCCAATGGACCGCTTCGTGTGCTTCTTCTTATGGGAAAAGGTGTTATTCTTAGCGTTATGAAACATATCGTCCTGATCTTAGGTTTGGTGTTTACCCCTGCACCATTGTTTGCCGAACGCATCCCCCTTGCAAATTTGTCGCAATATCTAAACGGCATCCGCGCGGTGCAAAGCACGTTTACCCAAATCAACGCCGATGGCACAGTGTCAACCGGTGATATTTATCTAAATCGCCCCGGACGGGTGCGGTTTGAATATGATGATGAACAGCTTTTGGTGATTGCAGGGGGGGGGCAGTTGGCGATTTTCGATGGCCGTTCTAATACGCGGCCTGAACAATACCCGTTGGCCGAAACACCGCTAAACCTGATCCTTGCGCGCACCGTTGATTTGCAACAGTCCGGTATGGTCACGCGCCACACGTTTGATGGCACCAGCACACGCGTTGTGGCCCAAGATCCAGACCGCCCCGAGATTGGCACGATCGAATTGGTGTTTACCGATGAACCCGTGGAATTGCGGCAATGGGTTATCACCGACGAAGGCGGCAATGAAACGACCTTGGCATTGGGCGTGTTAGACGCAGATGTAACCCTTAGATCACGTTTATTTAACATCCCGTTTGAAATTCGCGATCGCGAAGGCGAATGATCTAACGGCAAGCTGCAAGCTGCATCTGATAACGATCGGCGCGTGCGGCGACCTCACGCGCCACACGCAAAAGCCATGGTTTGGCGTTATAACTGCCGCGTCGATACCCCGTGTGACCCTCGTGATAGGCCAGGTATTGGTTGCGCGCATCGGTTAGTGGAATGCCATTACGATCCTGCGTTAGATTCATATACCATCCCATGAAATCGGCGGCGTCGTTAATATCCGTGCGCCGCGCACGGCGGTTTCCAGTTGCCGCCTGATATTCATCCCACGTGCCATCCAACGCTTGACTATAGCCAAGTGCCGAACTTTGCCGCCCCATCGGGATCACGCCCAGCGCATACCGAAAGGGGGGGCGCGCATCGCCCACAAATCGGCTTTCTTGATAAAATGTTGCCATTTGCACATGAACGGGCACGCCCCAATTCCGTTCGGTGCGACGCATTGCCCGAAAATAATGCGGCCGTTCGTCAATCAATCGGCACGCATCGTCTAAATTGCGTGGTGCAGAGAATTCGCGTCGCCCACACCCCGACGCCATGGTCAAAGCCATCCCTGTTATGAATGTTCGCCGTTTCATTATCCTGCCCGATCCCCATTTGATTTGAGGTTTTTGGTAAGTATACGCCAAACATTGCAGCAAGGGAATCCCCCTTAAACCACCATTTGCAACAAAAACCATAACGTGAGCGGAAGTGTAATGACCGACAAAAGCGTTGAAACCACCACCAAACCCGCCACCGCACCGGCATCTACCCGATACCGTTCCGCCAATAAATACGACGTTACGGCCACCGGGGTGATCAACTGTACGACCAAAACACCAAAGGCAACGGGGGGCAGATCAAACCATAATCCGGTTAGTATTCCTGCGCCAAGGCTAACGATAAATTTAGCAACGCTTAGGCCCAGGGCCTGACCCATCCGGCCGGGCGACAATCGCGCCACGGCAACCCCAAGCGTCATAAGCATCAACGGAATGGCCGTTTGCCCAATAAGATCAAGTGCATTGGTCAACCAAACCGGGGTTTGCCAACCTTGCGATAAAAACAAAACCCCCATCAATGACGCGCCCACAATGGGTTCTTTGACAATGGATAGGGGCGATGCCTGGCCTGCGATCATCCAGATCCCAATGGTAAAAGACATGATAGCCATCAGTGCAAACACAACAATCCCATACCCCAGACCCAAATCCCCATACGCAAAAAACACCAACGGCAGGCCCAGGTTCCCCGTGTTCCCAAAAACCAGCGGGGCCAGAAAACTGCGACGATCCAGCGCCAGTATGGACACCACAATCCACGACACCGCTAACACACCCCCATAGGCAATAACTGTGGCAAAGCTTAGCGTCGATAACGCTGCCGTTGTGATGTCTGCGCGCATAAGTGTTGTAAAAATCAGGCATGGCACACCAAATCCCATGACCAGACGAGTGATGAATTCCGTGGGATAGTCATACCCTAAACGGCACCACAAAACCCCCACCGCCGCGATCAAAAAAACCGGCGCCGAAATCGATGAAACTGTTAAAATCAAGTCCACGGAGTGTTTCCCGTAAAACACGCATCCCCCATGGACAAGCCAAGTGGCGGGCGTTAGATGCAAGGTCAAGGGGGATATTGCATGCTAAAAAGCACCGCGAAATACAATATCGGTCAAGTTGTGCGCCACCGCAAACATCCGTTTCGCGGGGTTGTGTTTGATATAGATGCGCGATTCGCAAACACCGAAGAATGGTATGCCGCCATTCCCGAACACAGCCGCCCGCGCAAAGAACAACCATTTTACCATCTGTTGGCCGAAAACGATCACAGCTATTACGTTGCCTATGTATCGGAACAAAACCTTGTGCCCGATGAAACCGGCGAACCGGTGGACCACCCCGATTTGCCTGACCTGTTCGGTGAATTCCAAAACGGGCGTTACCCGTTGGAATATCAGTTGAACTGAGCCATTAAATTATACGTTTTCGTTTAATACCCCAACGCAATGCCGTCTTTGCGGGGGTCTGAGGCGCCCTCAAACACGCCGCGTTTTTCGTCAATCCGAATCGCTTGCGCCCCACCGATGGGCAGTTTGGGGATCACCGGCGTGTGCCCCATGGCGGCCAAGGCATTGCGCACCCCCGCGTCATAGCCACGTTCGATGCGCAATTCGCCCAAACCAGCATCTGCAAAGCAACGCGGGCCATTAATCGCCACTTGCGGTGTCATCCCAAAATCGATCACGTTTGAGACAAATCGAGCGTGGCCCGTGGCCTGATACGGCCCGCCCATCACCCCAAAGGGCATCAGGTTGCCACCTGGTTCCCGCAACATGGCAGGAATAATCGTGTGCATTGGGCGTTTTCCGCCGCCTGCCTCGTTCGGATGCCCTTGGGCCAGGGTAAAGCCCGACCCGCGGTTGTGAAATAATATCCCAAACCGATTGCTGGCCACCCCGGCACCAAAACTGGCAAAAATCGAATAGATCATCGAAACCGCCATGCGGTCACGATCCACCACTGTTAGGTATACGGTGTCTTTGTGCACTGATTCAGCCAAGGGTGCTGGGTTGGCCATGGCGCGCGATAGGTCGATTTTTGCGGCCAGTGCCGCCGCCGTCTCAGGCGCCAACATATGGGGTATGCGCGTTGTATGATCGGGATCGGCGATAAAACGGTTGCGCGCGTCATAGGCAAGTTTTGTTGCCTCAGCTTCCAAATGCGCGCGGGGGGCACCGGCGGGATCCATCGCAGCAATATCAAAATGGCCCAATATATTGGTCAGCAAGAGTGCCACCGCCCCTTGCCCGTTGGGGGGCAGTTCGATCAAATCCGCACCGCGATAGGATGTTTTGATCGGGGTGACATAGGTGCACTGTGTATGGGCAAAATCCTCGGCCGTGTGCACCCCGCCAAGCGCGCGCAAACTGTCACGCATATCTTCGGCGACTTCGCCCTCATAAAACGCTGCGCGCCCATGGCGTGCGATGCGGCGCAACACCTCGGCCTGGCCGGGGGCAGTGAACCGATCACCCACGCAATAGGGGGTTCCATTATGGGAAAACAAATCGCGGGCGTGGCCGTTTAGGTGCCCCACGCTTTCGGCCCAATCGGCGGCAACGCGGGGGGCCACCGGCACGCCGGTTTGGGCATAGTCAATGGCGGGTGCCAAGACCTGATCGAGCGGCAGGCGTCCGTAATCCCCATGCAGGCGGCAAAACCCATCAACCGCACCAGGTATAGTCACTGCGGCTACATGATTTTCGGGGATTTTTGTCAATCCTTCGCGCCGTAACGCAGCGGGATCCAACGCGGCGGGGGCGCGGCCCGAGGCGTTTAAGCCAACAATATCGGCGCGATCGCCTGGTTTGATCATCGCAAACATATCCCCGCCTAGGCCGGTCATGTGCGGTTCGCAAAACCCCAGCAAGATCGCCGCCCCAATGGCGGCATCTACGGCATTGCCCCCGTTTTGCAACAAGGTGATGGCGGTGTGTGCCGCCAAAGGGTGCGATGTGGCGCACATCCCCCGTTCGGCAAACACGGCTGATCGGCCCATGGCATGGAAATCACGCATTGTCTTTTATCCTCTTACGGGTGTTATTATGATTGGTTTTGTAAGATATATTTTATCTAAAATTCGCTGTAGATATTAGTATTCTTTTGTAATGAGCAATTCGTGTGATTGTTTAACATAATTTGTTGTGCCATTTTCTATTCGGTTTTTGCCAATTCGAGTTTCGCCTTGGCCTAGGGTGTATTGCCACTCAACCTCGCGTATATCGCAATCTGCATACCATTCCCGAATGGTGGTGCAATCGTTGTATGATAAAACAAAGCCACCTTTGTGTGAATGCAACAGATCGCGCAATTTCGCGTGGTCAAAGCCCCTGTGATGCACGGGAAAATTGCGTTGCGGATAAATACCTTTGAACATTTTACTGTCGTCATCCAAATAATACGGCGGATCGCAATATAAAAACGATCTATTATGCCGTGGGATGACATTTGCAAAATCGCCGCGTCGAACGGACAGACCCGGGCAGCGGAAATCGCGCACCTTATCAATCAGTCGATCAACACGCGCTTGATCGGCATAAATTTTGGACATCCATCCCAAAAATCCCGGCCCATAAGATAAATTGTGATTGAACCAATAGTGCGCGGCCAAATCCAGGTTATCGGTTATCTTTTCCTCATCACGCCAATGTTTTTGCAACCGCGCCTTTACGGCGTTGTAGGTATCTTGGGTTGGTGCCCATTCCGATAGGCGGGCGGCTAACCGAACGGGCGCCTTAATCTGCCGTTGCCAATAAGTGCAGAGAATGTCGAATATATCATATCCCTGCACCTTGATCCCCAATTCTAAGGCACAGGCGATTTCCACCGAACCACCGCCAAAAAACGGCGATACAAGGTGGGTGACATGATCGGGGATTGCACCAACGATGTGACCAACGGCCAGGCTTTTGCCGCCGGCATAACGTAGCGGCAATCCATTATAGCGCGAATAACGATATTTCCCGCCCTTTGATTGCAGACGTGTCAGGAAATCCTGCTTATCCGTTTTTGTGGGGGGCAAAGGCATGGATGTATGAAAGGTTTTCCCAGATTCCTGATGCCCCATACCAAACCTCCCGTTACTGATCGTTGATTCCATTATCGTATATAATGTCTATTTCCTGGCACAAGCCACCATATTTGGGACGCACAAAAAATGCAGGAACGTGCCATTACGGGCACTTAATCAACCCATCCTGCCAACCAATGGCGTAATAACGCCCCCGCAATCGCGCCTGCACGGGGGGGCGTTATGTTTGGATGTGTGCCAGCAAAAATATCCACCATTTCGGATCGGGTGACCCAACGTGCGTCTTCAATTTCTTCTGGATCAACTGTAATGTCTTTGCTGATTGCACATCCATGGCATCCTATCATGAGGGAAGAGGGATAAGGCCAGGGTTGGTTCGCGAGATAGGACACCGTGCCGATGGTGATGCCCGTTTCCTCCCACACTTCGCGGCGCACAGCGGCCTCAATGGTTTCGCCCGGTTCGACATACCCCGCCAACAGTGAAAACATGCCTTGTGGCCAATCCGGGGAACGCCCCAAAAGTGTGCAATCGCCCAACGTAATCAACATGATGACCACAGGATCGGTGCGTGGAAAATGCCGCGCTGCACAGACGGGGCAAAGGCGTTGCCATCCGGCCTCGGCCATTGTGCTTTCGGCGCCGCAACGGGCGCAGAATCTGTGATCTTTGTGCCATAAGACGAGCGAACGGGCCGTTGCCGCCAATTCGGCATCGCGAGCATCTAACCGCGTCATTACATCCCTCAGATCATAGAACGCGGTATTTTGCGGTGCATTAGGGTGGGTTTGTTCGGCCGTTTTTAGCAGGGGACCTTGCCCCATATCCTGCATGGCGGGGGGATTGGGCGGTGACCAGGCCGAAATATCCTGTGCAAAGATTAGATGGCCGTCGCATCGCCCCAGAAATATGGGATGATCCGTTGCCCCCATAAACAGCGGATGATCGGCGGGCAAACGTGTAAGACGCATCTGCTGCCCCGTGCGCGATATGTCAAACAATGGCTTTCCCCGCCAAAACGGGATCACCCCCGCCCCTTGGGCCAAAGCATGGCTAAGTGCGGCGGTGTTGCGGCGCAAAAATGCAGCCCGATCCAGATCAGAGCCATCAAAGGTGATGTAAGGCACACATCGCATATTCGATATTTCACTATATGTTGAGGTATTGACTGCTTTACACCCAAATATTGCGCAGCATTAATATTGACATGTGTCTTGGGCGAGTCCTATGCGATATGTCTAAGGGCGCACCTCCTTTGCAAAACGGCTTGGGTGCACCCCCTTTGCTCTTCTATCCGCCGCTGGCCGTAAAAACCATCCCATAACATGCGTTACAGTCGCTGCCCAAAATTGTCTCAATGGCCCAAAAATTAGGCAAATTAAAAATCTGAAATCGGACAGCGTGCACCAAGCATTGACGCTGCACTTTTGACCATCTTTGGGTTGTTGTGATACACTATAACCTTAACAATTATCGCTAGGAGAGTCTCTTGTTCATCCGTGCTATCCCAATCTATGCTGCGGCCTTCATCGCGGCGACGCCAATCACCGCCCAAGATATGGATATTGCCTTTGCGCTTGATTGGCGGTTCGAAGGCCCGTCGGCGCCTTATTTCCTAGCCATCGACAATGGATATTTTGCGCAAGAGGGGCTGAATGTTGAAATCACGGCGGGGCAGGGGTCTCTGGATGCGTTGCCCAAGGTGGCGTCCGGGGCATTTCCGTTGGGGTTTGCAGATATTAACAGCCTAATTCGGTTCGTCGATCAAAACCCGGGCGCGCCGGTCACCGCCGTTATGATGGTTTATGATAGCCCGCCTTTTTCCATCGTCGGGCGCATTAGCCAGGGTATTTCGGGGATTGAAGATTTAGAAGGTTCGGTTTTGGGCGCGCCGCCGCCTGATGGGGCCTGGGCGCAATTCCCGATTTTGGCCGCCGTCAATGATATTGATGTGAGCACTATCACAGTCGAGCCCGTGGGTTTTCCCACGCGCGAACCAATGTTGGCCGAAGGTAATGTGGACGCAGTCACCGGTTTCAATTTCTCATCCTATCTATCGCTAAACCGGCTTGGCATCCCAGAGGAGGATATTACCACAATCCTTTATGCCGATCATGGGGTGGCCCTTTATGGCAATGCGGTGATTGTGAACACCGATTTCGCGGCGGAAAACCCCGATGCGGTGCGCGGTATGTTGCACGCGATTGCGCAGGGATGGGCCGCGGCCATCGCTGACCCCGCCGCCGGTGCCGCCGCCGTGATTGCGCGGAACCCGGCCGGCGACGCAGGATTGGAACAGCGCCGGTTAGAATTGGCAATCAACGGCAACGTCTTAACCGATTACGTGATCGAAAATGGCATGGGCAATATTGACCCGGATCGTATGGCATCGGCCTTGGAACAGTTAGAATTGACCTACACATTCCAAGCCGAACCGGATATGAACCTTTATTTCACCGATGCGTATCTGCCCGCCGAAGATGTGCGTATGATCGCGCCGGAATAAACGTTTGCGCGATAATCTAAATTGTAATCTAGGGCCACAATGGCCCTGGATCATGTTGTCATATAATGCTGTAGGCCATAGCACATGACGATCCCGCCCCCTATGATCGAATTACGACAGGTTAGCCACACCTATACAACCAAGGCGGGGGTGTTGCCGGTGCTTGACGATTTATCGCTATCTGTCCCAGAAAATAGTTTTTGTGCGGTTGTTGGCCCCTCAGGATGCGGTAAATCCACGCTTACGCGGTTGGTCTCGGGCTTGATGCAGCCAGACGCGGGGCAAGTGTGGTTGCACGGTGAAAAGGTGACAACACCACGATCTACTGTAGGTATGGCCTTTCAAAACCCTGTTTTGTTGGAATGGCGCAGTGTTTTGCAAAACGTCTTATTGCCGCTTGAAATTGTAAAATCCCCCCTATCAAAAGCCCAAGCCACAGATCGCGCGCGCCATCTTTTGAGCCTGGTCGGATTATCAGGGTTCGAAGATAAACCCCCGTCAGAGTTGTCAGGCGGTATGCGGCAACGGGCGTCGTTGTGCCGATCTATCATCCATCAACCCGATGTGGTGATTTTGGACGAACCATTCGGCGCACTCGACGCCTTTACGCGCGAAGATTTGTGGTGCACGATGCACGATCTGCGCATGGCCGAGCCATTTACCGGGCTTTTAATCACCCATGATTTGCGTGAGGCGATTTTCCTGGCCGATCAGGTTGTTGTGTTATCGGGGCGCCCCGCGCATGTGCAACATACCCTTACAGTTGATATGCAGGGCAAACGCACGTTGGATGATCTGTATACACCGCAGGCGGTGGATATGTTGGCGGTGTTGCGCCATCAGATTCAGGTTGCGCAGGGGCGTGCCCCGCACGATCCCCCATATTCGCGGCCCCGTGCGAATCATGCGGTGCCGGTGGTTACGCAATAATGCAGGATCGTGTGCGCAAAATTGTGGCGCCGCTGATTTTTATCGCGGTGGTTTTGTTGGTTTGGGAATGGGCCATTTGGTATAATGATGTGCCCGATTTTCGCATGGCGTCGCCTTCGGATTTGATCCCGCGTTATGTGCAGTTTTGGGATTTGTTTTTGATAAA
>CALFSY010000259.1 GCA_937916365.1 uncultured Jannaschia sp.
TGATATAACCCATGTCGAAGACCGCGTTGATCCCATCGCAGATGCCGAAACCATCGAAACCGAATTGATGTTGGCCGATTTGGAAAGCATCGAAAAACGCCTACAAACCCTAACCCGTAAGGTGCGGGGCGGTGACAAAGACGCCACCCAGCAAGAGCGACTTTTGAAAGCTGCCCAAAACGTGCTGGCCCAAGGGCATCCTGCGCGCACAGTACCCATCGACGCCGCCGATGAAAAAGCATGGAACATGCTGCACCTACTGACAACAAAACCCATCCTTTATGTCTGCAATGTTGATGAGGCGGCCGCCGCATCGGGTAACGCCTATTCCGCGCGGGTGATCGAAATGGCCCAAGCGCGCGGCGGCGCACACGTCATCATTTCAGCCCAAATCGAAGAAGAGATCAGCCAGCTTGACCCCACCGAGGCCGCTGAATTTCTGGCTGAATTGGGGGTGCCCGAACCGGGGCTTGATCGTCTGATCCGTGCGGGATACGCACTGTTGAACCTAGAGACATATTTTACCGTTGGGCCCAAAGAATCCCGCGCCTGGACCATCCGCCGCGGCACATTGGCCCCCCAAGCGGCGGGCGTGATCCATGGCGATTTTGAACGCGGGTTCATACGCGCCGAAACCATCGCATATGCCGATTATATCGCCCATGACGGCGAACAAGGTGCCAAAGATGCCGGAAAAATGCGCGTCGAAGGCAAAACATACGCGGTGCAAGACGGCGATGTATTGCATTTTCTGTTTAATGCTTGAACACACATGATTATCCGCCGCCATCAAAAAGATGACGCAGATAGCGTTGCCGCCTATTCTGATTGCGAACGTTATCGTTACACGCTGACCCGTGTGTGGGATCCCCGCGCCCCCCGCGCGGCGTTCATAATGCTCAACCCCTCCACCGCGACCGAGGCGCAAAACGACCCCACCGTCGAACGCTGCGAACGCCGGGCACGGGCGTTGGGGTTCGGCGCGGTTCGGGTGCTAAACATCTTTGCCTACCGCGCCACCGATCCGCGCACTATGCGCGCCGCCACCGCCCCTATCGGCCGCCACAACGATGCGGCGATTTTAGACGCCCTGCCCTGGGCCGATCGTGTCGTATGCGCCTGGGGCACGCATGGGGCACACCTGGGGCGTGGGCCACAGGTTGCGGCGATGTTGAACACAACCGGCACCCCATTGTTTCATCTTGGCCTTACCAAACACGGCCATCCCAAACATCCGCTTTACATTGGGTATGCCGTCCCGCTGCAACGCTGGCAAAACGACCCAACGCACGGGGGCCAAACACCCGGGCGCACGGGGGCAAATACCCCTTCCCTATCGCACGACAACCCCCTATAAGATCATGCATTCCATTGGCCGTGCTGGACGACATCCTGGCACGCGCCCTATCCACGAAACCCCTAACCTAAGCTATGAAGGAGGCCCCGATGTCGATCACCGCCCAGGAAAAAACCCGCCTGATGACCGAATACGCCACCAAAGCGGGTGATACCGGATCGCCCGAGGTGCAAGTTGCAATTTTAAGCAGCCGAATCATAACCCTAACCGAACATTTCAAAACCCACACCAAAGATAACCATTCCCGGCGCGGTTTGCTGAAAATGGTCGCACAGCGGCGCAAATTGCTTGATTACCTCAAAAACAAAGACCAGGGCCGCTACCAAACCTTGATCGAACGTTTGGGCATTCGGCGCTAAACCAAAAGCGGCCGCGCAAAAAAACCACACTGTTCGTCCACTAAACTATAGTGTGGCCCATTTACACACCTGTGCATATTTTTGCCCCATTTTCACAGCGTGCGTTTTTTTCACGCCTTGCAACACACACTATCTTGTGCCACACATCAAACCATGCGCGGGAGGAATTAATAAAAATCCCCGCTTTTCGTAGGCTCTAGTCTCAAATCAAACGAGGTAAAACATGCTGGACCAATCCACCCCTATCGAATCAACGGCCACGGTCGCTATGCCCCAGATCCAACCTGGGCATGTCGCCGCCGTTACGTTGACCCTACAAAACACAACGGTTACCGAAACCTATCGTGATGGAAATGACCTGATCGTTGTATCCGCCGGTGGCGATGCCGTACGTGTCGAAGGTTTCTTTCTAACCGATGGGGCGCAACTGCTGATTCGTGATGCAGACACCGGCGAAGTGGCGCAAATCGTCCTAACCGACGATGGCAGCCTGTCGTCCATTGAACCACGTTCATTGGCAAATCTTGAGGAAATGTTCGGCGCCGAGGCCGCGCAAACCCTAACCGCCGATGCCGCCACCATGGACGCGGGCGAATTTGACGCCACAGTATCAACCCAAGCCGTCAGCGCGGGCCTAACCCCCGGCGTCATCGCGGCCATCGCCGTGGGCGTTGTGGCCATCGCCCTAATCGCCAATGATGACGATGACAACAATACTACGACTACGACTACGACAACCCCATCAACAGGCACGGTTGTTTCGACCACCGACGCCGATGGAGATGGTGTAAATGAAATCACCGTGTCTGAAGTACGGCGTGATGACGGTACGTTGGAAACTCAAACCACTCAAAATGATGCGGATGATGATGGTATCGTCGAAGAAACCGTCGTAGTAACATATGACACGGACGGAACCACAATTCTGTCGAAAAGCACCAGCAGTGACCCTGACGAAGATGGTACAATTAGTGAAGTCGTAACCACTGAGCTCGATACGGGCGGCAACGTAACGAAACGCACTGACACAGTTGATACCGACGATGATGGCGTGACCGATCAAACTACTGTTCGTACCGATGCAGATGCCGATGGTAATTTTGAATCAACAGTGCAAGATGAATTTACATCAGGTGTGCTGAGCCGGCAAATAACCTCAACCGACTCTGACGATGATGGGACTAACGATACTGTTGTTGCAAACACATTTGCGGCCGGCGGCACAACATTAGCATCAACGGCAACTAGCACTGACTCGGATGATGACGGCACTGTGAATGAAACAGTTACCGATGAATTTGCGGCTGACGGCACAACGTTGACCAAGAAAACAACATCAAACAATACCGATGATGGAACAGACGCATTTGTCGAATCTGTTGTGGTCAATGAATACGCCGCTGACGGCACAACATTGACCAAAACAACAACCAGCACCGAAACTA
>CALFSY010000260.1 GCA_937916365.1 uncultured Jannaschia sp.
CATAAATGCCTCTTGCTGCGCACGCATGTTTTCAAACCCTGGCATGGCGGTCATGGGGTTCATGGCGGCCATATTTTCCACCATCTTGGATTGGCCCTGTTTCAACATCTCAAAGCTCATGGCCAAAAAATCCGGCACGATGCTTTGCGCTTGGGTGGTGTAGCTGCGCACCAGATCGGTTAACACGTCGATGGGCAAAACATTTTGCCCGCGCCCTTCGTGTTCGGCAATAATTTGCAGCAAATACTGGCGTGTTAAATCATCGCCTGATTTCAAATCGACGATTTTAACGGCCCTGCCCCCGCGAATGACCTGCGCAATGTCTTCCAGTGTCACATAATCGGAGGTTTCGGTATTATAAAGCCGCCGGCTGGCGTAGCGTTTGATCAACAACGGTTCGGCCATTGGCCATTCTCCCGTCCCTTAGATCGACTATAGGCTAGCCTACGCTGCTTTGCACCAAATGCCAACTTATTCCGCAAGGGGTAAAATTAACGAAGGGCAGACCTTATGGTCTGCCCTTCGACATTCATACCGGTAAGAAAGGGAGGTAAATAACCGGCACGAAAACACGCGCGCTAATGCGTTTTACGCATTATTTTGCGGTGGCTTTTTTGGCCGCTGTCGTCACCTCGGCAGTGGCCTTTTTAACGGCGGCGGTTGCCTCTTCGGTGGCTTCTTTACCGGCGGCCATCATCAACTCAACTGTTTCCATTTGTACTTTTTTGGCCACTTCAGCAAAGGCGGCCATGGTTTCGGCGGCCATTTCCGCCTGAGCCGAGGCAAAATCGGTCATTGATTTGGTGTAATCGGTGGGTTCGGGTTTGACGGCGGCGACATCGCCCATTTTGGCGATCGTATCTTTCGTCCATTTAGAGGAAATTTCGGTTGATTTTTCGGCGGCGTCCAGCACGACCTTTGACATTTTTTCGCCCATGGCGGCCGAGGTTTTGAAGGCATCATTCATTGCCGTCATGTCGACAGGAAAGGCAGACATCATGTCCGAAATGTATTTGGTGAAATCTTGGGTTGCGGCCATTGGGATTCTCCGATGATTGGGTCCTGAGGGAGATCAGGAAATTCTGCGAATGCACAATATATGAATGCTGCATCGCGGCATGTCAAGTATTTTTCTGCAATGCAGCAATAAATTTATGAAACCCAGAAAAAATCTATGCCGCATAAAAACATACCCTCATAAAACGAACATCACGTTTATAAATTTCTTTATTTAGTAGAGTATTATGGACTGTGCCTTAAACAAATTTTTGGGCTGTGGTGAAAAATCAATCAAACGTTTCCCCGGGATCAACCCCCCACAATCCGCGTGTTTCTACCCATCCGCGATACCCGTTTGCGTCTATCTGACACCAATTTGGGCGGCATTCGCGTAAGCGGCCCACAACCCCGGTTTCCACCTGGGCGCGAATCGCGCTTGATTCGATCGGCCATTGTCGCATGGGCAACGAATCGGCCTCAACAATCGCGGTGCGTGTTCCGGAAAGTAGGGAATAGTGCATCCACCCGCCCGCACCGTCCCGATCCACCACGCGCCGCCAATGCCCATGTTCGGCCACAATTATGACCGGCAGGTCGCGGCGTTGAAACACCCAATCAATCCTATGTCCCCGTGATGGGCCGCGGCGGGCATTGGCCTGGGGTTCGTTGATCGAAACATATCGTGGGATTGGATAACCGGTAACCGGGCCAACCTGCTGTGCCGTGGCGGGGGTGGTTGATGGTCTATGCGACGTGTCAGACCCATCTTGTGCAGCGGCGGTGGACCATGGATTCAAAAATAGTATGGCAATGATAACACCGCAAATATTGCGGCTATTGCGGCGTTGAAAAACGGCTTTTGCATTGTGCGTTTTGATCATGGGTGATAACGGGAATATGGTATTTTACATACCTATACCGTATCCTTTGAATAAGACTGGATCGTGGCGCGATTATGGGCGATGTGCCAAATCTTGGCATGAACTGTGGCAAGCGGGGTCCATTTTTGTATCCAAAGGTTATAGTGCCCATATTAAATTATACGGCACAAACTGTGCCCTAAATTATTTTAACCGAACCAGTGACCATACGCCATTGTGTTATACAATGCGCAAAAATAGTAGATCAGATACATAAGGATGATTCCCGCACGGCGGGATAGGAAGGAATGCACATGACACACCGCGTAGAACGCCACGGATTACAGGTCGCAATAGAATTGACGTCGTTTATTGAGGCGCAAGCTCTTCCTGGCGCTGGTGTTGACCCCGACACATTTTGGGGTGGATTTTCCGCGTTGTTGCATGATTTCGCCCCTAAAAATACTGCGCTTTTGGAAAAACGCCACGCATTGCAAGGCCAAATTGATGCGTGGCATCTTGCCCGGCGGGGCCAGCCACACGACGCCGACGCGTATCAAGCGTTTTTACGCGACATCGGCTATTTATTGCCCGAAAGCGATGCGTTTCAGATCGAAACCACAAAAATTGATCCGGAAATTGCCACCATCGCTGGCCCACAGTTGGTTGTGCCGATTACCAACGCGCGCTTTGCGTTAAATGCCGCCAATGCCCGTTGGGGTAGCCTTTATGACGCGCTTTATGGCACCGATGCGATGGGCACCCCGCCCCCCGCTGGTGGATACGACCAAGGTCGCGGTGCACGTGTGGTGACACGCGCAAAAATGTTGTTGGATCAAACGTTTCCGATCCAAGGGGCCAGTCACGGTGCGGCCGAACATTATCGCGCTGAGGGCGGACAGCTTTTGATTGATGGTCTACCTTTGGAAAACCCCACACAATTTGTGGGCTATACAGGCGACACCGCCGCACCAAACACCGTGTTATTGGCCAATCACGGCCTGCACGTGGAATTGGTATTTGATCCCACGCACCCCATTGGCGCGCGCGATAGGGCCGGGTTGGCCGATATTCGGATGGAAGCCGCCGTAAGCGCCATCATGGATTGCGAAGATTCCGTTGCCTGCGTCGATGCGGCCGATAAGGTTTTGGCCTATGCCAACTGGCTGGGCCTAATGCGTGGCGATTTGGAAGAAACGTTTCAAAAAAACGGCGCCGATATGACCCGCCGCTTGGCGGGGGACCGCGCCTATCTTGCCCCGGATGGGCAACCATTTCATCGAAAAGGCCGCGCGTTAATGTTGGTGCGCAATGTGGGCCACTTGATGACCAACCCCGCCATTTTACTGCGGGATGGGGCAGAGGCGTATGAAGGTATGATGGATGCGATGATCACAACGTTGATCGCGCAGCATGATTTGCGCAAAACCGACGGCTCGCGCAATTCCCACGCCGGATCGGTTTATGTGGTCAAACCAAAAATGCACGGGCCCGAAGAGGTCGCCTTTGCCGATGAAACGTTTACGCATGTGGAACAGGTGTTGGGCCTTGATCGTTATACCGTCAAGCTGGGCATTATGGATGAGGAACGCCGCACCTCTGCCAACCTTAAAGAATGTATTCGTGCGGCGCGGCATCGCGTGGCATTTATCAACACCGGGTTTTTGGATCGCACGGGCGACGAAATTCACACGTCGATGGAGGCTGGATCGTTCCCGCGCAAAACCGACATTAAACAAAAACCCTGGATCGCGGCGTATGAGGCATTGAACGTCGACATTGGGTTGGAATGCGGGTTAAAGGGTCGCGCACAAATCGGCAAAGGCATGTGGGCGGCGCCCGATGCCATGGCCGCAATGCTGGAAACCAAAATCGAACATCCCCGTGCGGGCGCGAATTGTGCCTGGGTGCCATCACCCACGGCGGCAACCCTGCACGCGCTGCATTACCATCAGGTCGATGTGACCGCCGTGCAAGATCGGCTTGCCGCCGGTGGGCGACGCGCGGATGTGGCCGAATTGTTGGACATCCCGCTTGAACCCCGCCCGCGCTGGACGCAGGCGCAGATCACGCGCGAGGTTGAAAACAACGCCCAAGGCATTTTGGGGTATGTCGTGCGGTGGATCGACCAGGGTGTGGGCTGTTCCAAGGTGCCCGATATTAACAACGTGGCCTTGATGGAAGATCGCGCAACCTGCCGCATTTCGGCGCAACATATCGCCAACTGGCTACACCACGGGGTGATTGGTGAAGACGACCTGCGCACAATTTTCCGCCGTATGGCCGAGGTGGTGGATGGCCAAAATGCACACGATCCGGCCTATACCCCAATGGCGCCGGGCTATAACGGCCTGGCCTTTGCGGCGGCGATGGACCTGGTTTTGAAAGGTCGGGTGCAGCCCAGCGGTTATACCGAACCTGTGCTGCATGCGCGGCGGTTAGAGGTGAAAAACGTAAGATGACCGCCAATTCCAATAAGGAAAACATAACATGATACCACTCGATCAAGCACGCACAATTATCGCCCAAGCCCGTGCCAAAGGGCGGGATATGGGCCTAAACCCCCTATCGGTGGTGGTATTGGACGCAGGCGGCCATGTTTTAGCGTTCGAACGCGAAGATGGGGCCAGCCCGGGCCGCTTTGAAATCGCACGGGGCAAGGCGTATGGCGCGGTCATGTTGGGCATGCCCGGATCGGCCCAGATGGCGCGCGCGGAACAGCAAGCCTATTTTATGGCCGCGGTGAATGGCGCATATGGGGGCAAAACGATCCCTGTGCCTGGGGGTGTTTTGGTGCGTGATGCAGCGGGTCATGTGCTGGGGGCCGTGGGTGTTACCGGCGACACATCGGACAACGATGCCACCTGCGCCGTTGCGGGGGTTGAGGCCGCGGGCTACGTCGCCCAGGCGTGATGCATGACACGGCGGTTGATTTCCTCTGGCTCTACGTTCGAGGTTGACATCGGGTATTCCCGCGCGGTGGTTTCGGGTGATTGGGTGTTTGTGGCCGGCACCACCGGTTTTGATTATACCACGATGGATATTTCAAACGATGTCGCCGCCCAGGCCGCCCAATGTTTTCGTAACATTTCCGCTGCGTTGGGCCAGGCCGGGGCCTCCATGGCCGATGTGGTGCGCGTGTGTTATATCTTGCCTGATGCGGCGCTGTGGCCCGCATGTTGGCCGGTAACCCGCGCTTGGTTGGGCGATGTGCGTCCGGCGGCCACCATGATTGTTGCCGGTTTGCAAGACCCCCGCATGAAAATCGAAATCGAAGTTACGGCGCATCTGCCCACGTGAACTCTGTTCACGTAACCGCGCATTGAATGTAGTGCGCCCCGTTACATGAGGCTTTCGTTCGGTGCGCAATGGCTTTATTCATGGTGGTATTTATGGAGGATCGCATATGCCCCGCCCCGTCATTGGCATCATCGGCAATTTTTACATGGTTCATGATGAATATCCCACCCACGGCAGCGGGATGATGAATTCCCAAGCCGTGGCCGAGGTTACCGGTGGATTGCCGATGATTATTCCGGTGGATCCGCGATTTGTATCTACGGCGGATCTCATGGAAACCTGCGATGGGTTTTTGTTAACCGGTGGACGGGCAAATGTGCATCCGTCGGAGTATGACGAGCCCGAAACACAGGCCCACGGTGCATTTGACTGTGGGCGCGATGGGGTGGCGTTGCCGCTGATCCGGGCGTGTGTTGCGCGCGGACAGCCGATTTTGGGCGTGTGCCGCGGGTTTCAAGAGGTCAACGTTGCAATGGGCGGGTCGCTATATCCCGAAATTCGCGATTTGCCCGGCCGTATGAATCATCGGATGCCGCCTGAGGCCACGCTGGACGAAAAATTTGCGTGGCGTCACACAGTGCGGTTGACCGAAGGCGGGCCATTCCATCGTCTGTTTGGTGCGCAAGAGGTGATGACAAACACCTTACATGGCCAAGGGATAAAACATCCCGGTGAACGGGTGGTGATTGATGGGGTCGCCCCCGATGGCACGCCCGAGGCGATATATATCGCCGATGCACCTGGGTTTACATTGTCGGTGCAATGGCACCCCGAATACCGCGCGGCGGAAGACCCCGTTTCGCGCCCATTGTTTGAAGCCTTTGGCGCGGCGGCCAAAGCATGGGCCAAAGGCCGCGTGCCCATGCCCACGGCGCGGGTGGCATAGACGTCGGTTGATATTGAAACACAACTGACACCTAGATGGCAGTTGGGATAAACGACACTGCATCGGTCAATGGTCCAAACAACAGGAGATTCGACCTATGTCCCACGTCATCGAAAACGTATCATTCCGCTTAAAACCCGACAGTAATGTTGACGGCTTCCTAAAATCGAATGAGGCCGTGGATGCTTGGCTTTCCGCACAACCCGGATTTGTGACCCGAACATTGTCCGAAGGGGAGGGTGGCATGTGGCTTGACCATGTTGAATGGGCAACCATGGATGCAGCCAAAGCCGCCGCAGATGCGATGATGAAGGAGGCAACACTTGCCCCTTTTGCCAGCCAGATTGATGAAACCACAGTTCAAATGCGCCACAATACATTGCGTTGGAAACGATAAAATACCATGGGCCGCACCGACCGCTTGTTCAATTTGGTTGAACTGTTTCGCGGCGGTCGATTGTGGCGTGGCCAAGATTTGGCCGAACGCTTGGGCGTTTCGGTTAGAACGCTGTATCGGGATATCGGCGCGCTGATCGCCGCCGGTATCCCCATTGAGGGCGCCCGCGGTGTTGGGTTTCAACTGCGTGAACCTTTGTTTTTGCCCCCCATGACCCTGGGAACGGAGGAATTAGAGGCGCTGCACCTGGGTTTGGTTTGGGTCGCGCGCAGCGGGGATGCAGATCTTGCCGAAGCCGCCACACGATTGCACGCCAAAATCGAAGCGGTTCTGCCAGGGGATCGGCAGGGTCGTGATTATGCGAAAGACATCGCGTTTTACGCCCCCATGCCGCAGGGTGTGCATCGGCATATGCCCCTGCTGCGGCAAGCGATTCGTGCGCAGCAGGTTTTATCGTTAACATACACCCGTCTTGATGAAACCCAAACACGACGTATCGTTTGGCCATTGCATTTGGAATTTTGGGGCCAGGCGTGGACGATGACCGCCTGGTGCACGTTGCGGCAGGATTTTCGTGCCTTTCGTGTGGATAGAATCACCTATGCTTTACGCACGGGGGATCGGTTTACATCCCGACCCGGGCGGCGGTATTCTGATTATTTGGCGCAAATGGTCCACGAAGCGGCCACAGAAAAATCACCCATATAGCGCCAGCATTTCCTTTAGATCGGTCAGGGTGTTGGCCTGGTCCGCCGGTTTGTCTTTGCGCCATCGCGCCATGCGGGGAAATCGCAACGCCACGCCGGATTTGTGGCGGGGCGAATGTTGGATACCCTCAAACGCGATTTCAAACACGTGGTGCGGTTTGACTGCGCGCACCGGCCCAAAACGTTCGGTCGTGTTTTTGCGCACCCAAGCGGTGATTTCCCGAAATTCCGCATCGGTTAGGCCCGAATATGCTTTGGTAAATGGCACCAAACGCGTTCCATCCCAGACCGCAAAGGTAAAATCGGTATAAAGCGTCGCACGGCGGCCCGACCCCACCTGCGCATAAATCATCACCGCGTCGATGGTTAAGGGGTCTACCTTCCATTTCCACCAATCGCCTTTTTTGCGACCTGTCAAATACGGGGCAGAGAGGCGTTTTAACATCAACCCCTCGGCCCCCACCTCGCGCGAGGTCGCGCGCACCACCGCCAAATCATTCCAGGTTTCGGCGTTTACTTGTGGCGATAGGCGCAGGGGCAGGGCGGGCGGCAGGCCCGCGATGGTTTTGGCCAGTTGCGCGCGGCGATCCGCCAACGGTCGCGCCCGCCAATCCACCCCACCCCATTCCAACAGATCATAGGCCATCAGGATAACCGGCGCTTGGTCCAGCAATTTTTTGGGCACTGTTTTGCGGCCAATCCTGGGTTGTAGCCGTGCAAAGGGCAGGGGGCGATCGGCCTCTATATCATAGGCCAAAACCTCCCCATCTATAACAGTACCATTTGGCAAAAAATCCACCAACTGCCCAAATTCGGGGAAGCGGTCGGTCATCACCTCCTCCCCCCGCGACCACAGATAATGCGCCCCTTCGCGCAGGATGAATTGCCCGCGAATTCCGTCCCATTTGCGTTCAGCCATCCAATCGGTCATGGGGCCTAGCGCATCCGGCGCGCCGTCTAATTGATAGGCCAGGTAAAAGGGATAGGGGCGCGACAAATCGGCGGTGGGATCGGGGGCCTCGACCAACCCATGATAGGTGGTGGTATCGGGGGACCAATCCCCCATTAGACGGTGGGTTAGCTCTGCCTCTTCAATCCCTGTGGCTCGGGCCAAGGCTCGGGTCATCAATTTTTGGCTGATCCCCATGCGCCATCCACCGGTCAACAATTTGTTAAACACAAACCGTTCCACGGGGTTCAGCCCGCCCCAGGCCGCCGCCACAAACGCCTTGCGCGTATCGTCATCGGCTTGGGCCATCGCGCGCAACTCTGCAATCCATTGGTGCAGAGGTTTTTCGATCGTGTCGTCGGGTTCGGGCAGAACCAGGGCAATGGTCTCCGACAAATCCCCGACGACGGGATAACATGCCTCAAACAACCATGGGGGAATGCCCGCGCGTTCGGCCGCCCATTCACGCAATTTAGTGGTGGTGATCGTGCGCCGTGGTCGCCGCCCGGATAGCAATGCGATGGTCCACAGTTTGTCCGCATCTGCCGCCGTGCGAAAATACGCGGCCAGTGCGGCGGTTTTTACGTTGGTTTTTGTGGTTTGGTCCAACGCAGTGAACAGGGCGGCAAAATCTTTCATGGCTGTGCTTTGATCTTAAGGAATGTGCCCATTTCGGCGCAAGCACGGGTGGCGGCGGGGCTAGAGCCTGCCTTTAACTGCCAGACATGATGCAACCCTGGCCAAACGATGTGTTGTGCTTGGGGCAAAGCTTTGGCCAATCGCGCGGCATCTTGCGATAAACCTTCGTCTTTCGCACTTTGTATCAAGGTTGGGGGTAGCCCTGTTAGATCGCCAAAGATGGGGGAAACGCGCGGATCGGCCGGGTCATGACCGTTCAGATACGCCTGTCGCGCCCGGCGGGCCCAAGTGGCGGGGATAAGATATTCCGACGGGGCCGCACGCAGACGCGCTCCGATATTGGCGCTCATATCGGCCAGGGGTGCGATCAACCCCATTGCCTGTGGCAAGGGTAAACCTTGATCTCGCGCGCCCATGGCGGTGACCAACGCGAGATTGCCGCCCGCACTGTCGCCGGCAAGGGCGGCGGGTGCCATCTCTGCATCGCAAAGCTGTTTATATGTGGTGATAAGCATCTCAACCGCCGCTGGAAACGGATAATCAGGTGCGAGGGGATAGCGCGGTAAATAAACGCGCATGCCTGCCCCCGCGGCAATGTGTGCGGCCATCGCTAAATGGGTTCGGGGGCTGCCAATCGTAAAACCACCGCCGTGAATATACATCAAAAGCGGCGCATCGCCCTCTAGGTCGGGTGGTGTGGCGGTGAGGCCGCCTTGCGCATCTATAACGGTTCTTGTGCCTACGGGGGGCACCGCCCCGATCTGTGCGGTTCTCTCAAAAATCCATCGTAGAATGCGCTGTGAAGGGATCAAAGCAAGTGCAGGTTTTTCCACGAAACGCGCACTCACATGATAAAGCCAATCAAGAAAAGTCGATTTGGTCATTTTGCGGGCAGGATGATAAATGCTGCGGGGGTTTCGACTATATTTATAGTCCCTTTTGATTTTGCGATACCCAATCTATTATGTTTACGGGGATTGTTATGATCAATCCTCAACACGAACGTCTTTGAATGTCGAAACTCAAAAAAATGATCTTAACATGATTATTGATCTATCTCTTCTGTGGCTGTTTCATCCATAATCTCACCAGAAAATTCGGTGGCAACCACCCCCGCATCATAGCCCTGCTCGCGCAGCCATTGGGAAAATTGCGTTGTATAGCCATGGGTGGCCAGCACGCGCTCGGCCCCTGTGGCCTTGATCGCGGCGTTCAAACCTTGCCAATCGGCATGGTCTGATACCACAAATCCCCGGTCCGCCGCGCGGCGGCGCCGCACCCCGCGCAGCCGCATCCAACCCGAGGCAAAGGCCGTCGACACCGGCCCGAATTTGCGCATCCACGTTGTGCCAATCGCCGACGGCGGGGCCAAAACCATCGCGCCAGGGTGGGCTTTCACATCTGTGTCGGCGGTTACCTGCACCGTGGTTGGAAACACAAACCCCTGCCCCCGCAACACGGCGGTGGTTGTTTCCACCGCGCCATGGGTCAGGATCGGGCCAATGGCAGGATCCAACAGGCGCAAGAGACGCTGCGCCTTGCCCAAGGTATAACACCCCAACACTGCGATTTGCCCCTTGGCCGCCGTTTCCGCCCACCACGTGTTGATCTGATCGGCCAGTGTGCGTTGATCGGGCCAGGCATAAATCGGTAACCCAAAGGTCGATTCGGTGATGAAGGTATGGCACCGCACGGGTTCAAACGGGTCTGACAATCCGTCATCGACGGTTTTGTAATCGCCCGACACCACCCAAACCTCACCCCCCACCTCAACCCGAATTTGCGCCGAGCCTGGCACATGGCCCGCGGGGTGAAAGCTGATCCGTGCATCCCCGATGTGGTGGGTCACGCCATAGGCGGTGGTGTCCAGGTGGATGTTCCGCCCCAAACGGTGCCGCAAAACGGGGGCTGCGGCATCCGTCGCCATATAGGCGCGGTGCCCCGCGCGCGCGTGATCGGCATGCCCATGGGTAATCAACGCCCGATCAACCGGCCGCCATGGGTCAATATACACATCGGCGGCGGGGCAATA
>CALFSY010000261.1 GCA_937916365.1 uncultured Jannaschia sp.
CTACCGCGATGCACCTGCGGGTTTGCGCATTTGGTGCGGCGCGACGGTAGAATTGCATGATATTCAGGCCCTGTTGCCGTGGATTGATTGGGCATTTCATGCCGAACTTATGGCACAGACCAACGCGGCCTGATCTGCCGCGCCGCCCGTTTCATTGAAACACGCGGCTCACCAACCCCATCGCATGCCAAAGTAAAAGGAACACCACGTATGACCGCCAATGTTCTTGTGTCCGATAAATTGTCGGAAACCGCCGTTCAAATTTTCCAAGATCGTGGGATCAACGTTACCTTTGATCCCACAATCGGCAAAGACAAAGACCGCTTGCTTGAGGTGATTGGCGACTACGATGGCTTGGCCATACGATCGGCCACCAAGGTAACCGAAAAAATCATCGCCGCGGCAAAAAACCTTAAGGTTATTGGTCGCGCGGGCATTGGCGTTGACAATGTTGATATTCCAGCGGCGTCGCGCAAAGGCATTATTGTGATGAACACACCGTTCGGCAATTCGATCACCACCGCCGAACATGCCATCGCAATGATGTTTGCCGTGGCACGCCAAATCCCCCAGGCTAATGCCTCAACCCACGCCGGGAAATGGGAAAAAAGCCGTTTCATGGGGGTGGAGCTGACCGAAAAAACATTGGGTGTGATCGGGGCGGGCAATATCGGATCAATCGTATGCGCACGTGCGCTGGGCTTGCGGATGAAGGTGATCGCCTATGATCCATTTTTAAGCGCAGAGCGCGCCTTGCAAATCGGTGTAACCAAGGTTGAGCTTGACGATTTATTGGCGCGTGCGGATTTCATTACATTGCATGTGCCGATGACGGAAAAAACCGCCAACATTTTGTCCCAGGAACGTTTGCGCAAAACCAAACCCGGGGTGCGCATTATAAACTGTGCCCGCGGCGGTTTGGTGGATGAGGCCGCGTTAGCCGCGCTTTTACATTCTGGTCACATTGCGGGTGCGGCCTTTGATGTGTTTAAGGATGAACCAGCCACCGAAAATCCTTTGTTCAATTTGCCCAATGTGGTGGTGACTCCGCATTTAGGGGCCGCCACGACAGAAGCACAGGAAAACGTCGCCCTCCAAGTCGCGGCGCAAATGTCGGATTATTTGTTGACCGGCGCAGTGTCAAACGCGCTAAACATGCCGTCCGTCACCGCAGAGGAGGCCGCAATTATGGGGCCATGGGTGAAATTGGCCCAACATTTGGGGGCGTTTGTAGGACAGTTGACCGAGGAACCGATCAAATCCATTGACATCACATATAATGGCGCCACCGCCGTGATGAACGTGCAGGCCCTTAACAGTGCGGTAATTGCCGGTTTGATGAAAGTCACAAACCCGGATGTAAACATGGTTTCCGCCCCCGTGATTGCGCGTGAACGGGGGATTGAAATTGCCACAACCACCCAAGATAAAACCAGCGTTTTTGATGGGTATATCCACCTTGGCATTCAAACCACAACACGCACACGCACGATTGCGGGCACAGTATTTTCCGACGGCAAGCCGCGTTTCATTCAAATCAAAGGTATTAACATTGACGCCGAAATCGGATCGCACATGCTCTACACCACAAACGAAGATGTGCCGGGCATCATTGGCGCATTGGGTCAAACCATGGGCGAATACGGTATAAACATCGCTAATTTTACGCTGGGCCGAAACACCGCCGGGGGCGAGGCGATTGCCCTGCTATACCTTGATGCGCCGCCGCCAGCACACGCGCTTGATAAACTACGGCAAACGGGCTTGTTTGAACGTGTTAACCCCTTGCATTTTGATGCAGCATAACGCATTCCCCACAAAATGTTGGGTGAATTTTATAAACGATCCCGAAAACACAACGTATCAATGGGTTTTGGGCACATAATGCACCGGTTGGATAGCTCCTTGCGACCCTGCACAGGCGCGATAGGGTGCATAAAAACACAAATCATAAACAAAAATATACGATGCCGCTAACCTTTGCCCAACCGACCGACGATGCAATTCCGATCCGTCCGGTTGAAGACGGGCAGGTAGAGGCCACGCTGGCAATCCTAACTACGGCTCAGGCAACGTGGGCGCGGCAGCACGGGTTCAAAGGCGCCTTGGGGCAAACCTGTGTTCTGCCGGATACCGCAACCGGGCAGATTGGGTTGGTTCTTATGGGGTATGGCACCCCTACGGCCCGCAAGGCGCGGCGCTTTGCGGTTGGGGCCGCCATCGCTGGATTACCGGCAGGGCACTACACATGGGATGCGGCGTTGACCGACGCAGAGGGTGAAGAGGTCGCGCTAGGTTATCTTTTTGCGTGTTACCGTTTTGACCGGTATCGCCCCCAAAGCTCCGTGCGGGCGCGCTTGGTTGCGCCCCGCGGCCTTGACATCGCCCGCCTAGAGGCCCTCGCCGCGGGTGAGGCATTGACCCGCGATTTAATCAACACACCGGCGGCGGATATGGGGCCCGCGGAATTGGCCACTGTCGCGATGGAATTAGCGGATGAATTTGGCGGCACGTGTGCATTGGTGGAGGGCGCGGCGCTTTTGCGGGAAAACTTCCCCCTGATCCATGCCGTGGGCCGCGCGGCCGCGCGTGCGCCACGGTTGATTGACCTGTCGTGGGGCGGCGCTGGCCCCACACTAACTTTGGTGGGCAAAGGGGTGTGTTTTGACACCGGTGGGTTGAATTTGAAATCCGGCGCGTCCATGGGGTTGATGAAAAAAGACATGGGCGGTGCGGCCACTGTTTTGGGCCTGGCACGTATAATCATGGGGTTGAACCTAAAGCTGCGTTTGCGGGTGTTGATACCCGCGGTCGAAAATGCGGTATCTGGGTCTGCGATGCGCCCGGGCGATATTCTAACCGCACGCAATGGCATGACGGTTGAGGTCAACAACACCGACGCCGAGGGGCGGTTGGTGTTGGCCGATGCGTTGGCGTTGGCCAATGAAACCCCGGCGGATCTAATGATTTGTATGGCGACCCTAACCGGCGCGGCGCGTGTGGCATTGGGTGCGGACATCGCGCCAATGTTCACCGATGATGACCATTTGGCCCAGGCGGTTATGACCGGCGGTGTGCAATCGGCCGATCCGGTTTGGCGGTTGCCGTTCCATGCGCCATATGAAACCTTAATCGAACCTGGTATTGCCGATCTGGACAATGCGCCCAAGGGCGGTTTGGCCGGTGCAATCACGGCGGCCTTGTTCCTGCGCCGGTTTGTGCCCGATTGCCCGCGATTTGCACATTTTGATATTTATGGTTGGCAACAGACTGCGGCGCCTGCACGCCCTGTGGGCGGTGTGGGGCAGGGCGCGCGCGCCATTCTTGCTGCTTTGCCAAAGGTATTTGATCTATGACTGATCCGCGGGTCACCCCATCCAATGGGCGCGTTGCGCATGTATCATTGGAAGGTATCGTTGAAGCAACGCATTTTGTGCGCGGTCGTTGGATGGCGGCGCAGAAACCGATTGTAAATATCACCGATGCCCCGGGCGGCACACGGGTCAATCAACTGTTGTTTGGGGAGTTTTTCTTAGCTCTTGAAAACCACGATGGGTTTTTCTTTGGTCAGGCCCAAAGGGATGGATATGTTGGGTATGTAGCGATAACCGACCTAACCACCGCAGACGATGATGCCACCCATTGGGTTATCGCACCGGCCACACACCTTTACCCCAAACCAAATCTAAAAGAACCGGCCAGTATTGGGTTATTTTTTGGGTCGCGCGTTTATGTGAATGGCGGGAACGATGGCTATCATCGGATCAAAACCGGTCATTACGTG
>CALFSY010000262.1 GCA_937916365.1 uncultured Jannaschia sp.
AGGTACCCGATCATCGCAGCATAGGAAACGGCGCGCGCCCGCTGTGCTGGGGGGCCATTTGCCCCGCCATCGCCAACGCCAGCGGGGCGATAACCGACACCCCCAAACCAAAAAGACCAAACCCGAAATAGGCAAATATGGGCGCCGGGGCCAGCGCGGCCATAATCAATCCCGCCCCTGCAACCATGGCCCCCGTTGCCAAAATTTGCGCCTCACGCCCACGAACACTTAGGAAATGGCTACACATCCGCCCTATCCCCATCGTTAGGCCCAACATGGCAGGGCCAAGCGCACCTTCGGTCGCGCCACCACCCAAGGTGCGTTCGATATGCAGGGCCGACCATCCCTCGGCCGCATGTTCGGCGAAAAACCCAATCAAAACGACACAACCGATTAAAATGATGGGGCCACCCATTGGCCTAGGCGGGATAACGGGCGTTTGGTCAATCGCCGGGGGTATCGGGCGCACGCGCGTGAATCCACACAAAAATGCAACGGCACCCCCCACCATCAAAAACCATATTTCGGGGGGCACCGCCGCCTCACGCGCGGCACCGGTTAATATCGCCGTTACCGCGTAAACAATGGAATATCCCCCATGATTAAGGTTCATCAATGATCTTTCATGGTGGGCTTCAAGCTCGGCCACATGGGCATTTGCCAATATATCGGCAAGCCCCGTCATCACACCCAGGGCCACCATTACGATGGTAAAGGTCATCACTGTATCGGCAAGCCCTAGCGGGGCAATCGAGACGGCCATACCGATTGCAGCGATGATCAAACCGCCGCGCGGGGCGACAGCCTGAATCCGGGGGGCCAATGCCATGGCCAACATTGCGCCCCCGCCCGCGGTCAAAAGGATCGTGCCAAACGCCACATCGTTTAATCCGATGCGTGTCTTTATGTCCGGCAACATGGCGGCCACCGCACCCCAGATGACACCAATCGCGCACATCACCGCCAATGGTGCCTGTGAAAACCCAATGTCCCGTAAAATCCGCATGTCTGCGCCGATACCGTGGCTTTGCACACGGCACAAGCCATGCCGCAAACAACGGTAGCGGCCCACGCGACTATCACTTTACAATGCTTTCCCCCTACCTTAACGAAAACCTTTCAATCCTGGCCGACACCCTTGGAGGCGGCCACAAAAGCATGGAGATAAGCCAATGGCAGATGAGATCCCCGATCTTATCGCCGAGGCACGAACGGGGACAGGCAAGGGGGCCGCCCGTCAAGCACGCCGCGAAGGCATGGTGCCCGGTATCGTTTATGGCGGTGGGAATGACCCGTTGCCGATTCAAATCCCCTTTAACGTATTGTTGAAACGCCTGAAACAGGGGCGGTTTTTGTCAACATTGTTCAACCTAAAGGTTGATGGGCATGACGATGTGCGGGTGATTTGCCGCAACGTGCAGCGCGATGTTGTCAAAGATTTGCCAACACATATCGACCTTATGCGCCTGCGTCGCACATCGCTGATTAACCTGTTTATTGCAGTCGAATTCTTAAACGAAGACAAAGCGCCAGGCCTAAAACGCGGCGGTGTTTTAACTGTGGTGCGCCCAGAGGTTGAATTGATCGTGACGGCAGGCGATATCCCCGAAAAAATCACGGTCGATTTAGACGGCCTAAACATCGGTGACACAATCACCATCAGCGCCGTCTCTCTGCCCAGTGGGGCCAAACCCACAATCGACCGTGATTTTGTGATCGCAAACATCACCGCGCCTTCTGGCCTTATCAGCGCAGAAGCCGCAGATGAGGGTGAAGAAGACGTAACCGAATAATCTGCGCACGCCGTATTTAGCACCCCCTGAAACGCCGCGTTTGATTATAAACACGGCGTTTTGGTTTGGGACGATCTTTTTACGGCACCCTTGGCAAAACCTGTGCGCCCTGGCATCAAGGGCCAAGGGGGGCGTAGTATGAAATTATGGGTTGGGTTGGGCAATCCGGGCGCGAGATACGCACAAAACCGTCACAACATTGGTTGGATGGCGGTGGATCGTGTGGCGCATGACCACGGATTCGCCCCATGGCGCGCAAAATTTCACGGTATGTTAAGCGAAGGTTCCCTTGCCGGCGAAAAAATCCTGTTGCTAAAGCCAGATACATTTATGAATCGTTCGGGTGAATCGGTGGGACAGGCCATGCGGTTTTTCAAACTCAACCCCGATGACATTACAGTGTTTCACGATGAATTGGATCTTGCCCCCGGCAAATTGCGCGTGAAAACGGGTGGCGGCCATGCCGGGCACAACGGGCTGCGGTCGTTACACGGGCATATCGGCGATGGGTATCACCGCGTGCGCCTGGGCATTGGGCATCCCGGCCATAAGGATCGCGTAGCAGCCTATGTGTTGGCGGATTTTGCAAAGGCAGATTATGATTGGTTAGATACCTTGCTCCGTGGCATATCAGACGGTGCAGAATCGCTTGCGCGGGGTGATACGGGCCGGTTTATGAATGCCGTTGCGTTGCGCACGGCGCCGCCACGATCCTCACCCAAAACATCGAACCCGTCATCAAACCCCACCACGGCAAAAACACCGCCCCCCGCGCCTGACACACGCACCGCATTGCAAAGGTTGATGGAGCGTTTTCGATAATCACGCAGGCCCTATTTTATGCTGCTAAATCAACCCAAACGGGCACATGGTCCGAGGGTTTTTCGCGCCCGCGCATGTGGCTGTCAATGCCCACATCTGTCATCATATCGGCGGCTTGTGGGCTTAACAAAATATGGTCAATACGGATACCGTCGTTACGATCCCACGCGCCGGCCTGATAATCCCAGAACGTGTAAACCTCTGGCGTCGTGATACGGGTGCGCACGGCATCGGTCCAGCCTTGATGCACCACCGCGCGGAACGCCGCGCGTGTTTCAGGACGCGCCAACGCATCTTCGCGCCAAGCATCTGGGCGCGCGGCATCTTCGTCTTGAGGGATTACGTTGTAATCGCCTAACATCACAACAGGCATTTCAGCGGTTAAAAGCGTGCGAGCATGGGTTTTTAATCGTGCCATCCAATCCAATTTATACGCATATTTCGGCCCTGGTGTCGGATTGCCGTTGGGCAGGTATAACCCACACACCCGCACCGCGTGATGGTCGCCCATCACTGTTGCCTCGATCCATCGTGCTTGATCGTCTGCGTCGTTTCCCGGCAAAGCGCGCACCACGTCCTCCACCGGGTGTTTGGACAGGATCGCCACGCCATTAAATCCCTTTTGACCGTAGGTTGCGATGCCATATCCGCGGTCTTCGATCATATCGCGGGGAAAGGCCGCGTCCATTGATTTGATTTCCTGTAACACCGCCACATCGGGGCGTGCGTCATCCAACCAATCGCATAACGCAGCCATACGCGCCTTAACCCCGTTGATGTTAAAGGTTGCGATTTTCATGGCTTTGCCTTCGCATTTCGATTCAATATTCGATGCATGGCGCCCAAAAAAGAGGCGGCCACTACATCGAAAATGATGTGCCGCACCCGCACGAAGACGTGGCATTAGGGTTTTCGATGGTAAAGCGCGCGCCAATTAATTCTTCTGTAAAATCAATCACCGCATCGGACAAAAACGGCAGCGATACATTATCAATCACCACCTTTTGGCCGGCGCCTTCGATCACCAAATCATCGGCCACGGGATCATCCAGCCGAATGTCATATTGAAAACCAGAACATCCGCCGCCTTCCACGGCGATGCGCAACGCCTGTGCTGTTCCCCCGGCGGCATTGATTTCGGCCAATCGCGCAAAGGCACGATCGGTTACTTTCGGTGGTAGGGCGATCGCCAATGTCATCGGTATTTCCATCCGCATTGTCGCAATATCATACTAAGACATATATTAAATACAACGTCCCCGGCAAGACAAGGATACTAAGGCGATGCCTGCCCCTTTCGCAACCGACCCCTTCGCCAGCCGCGGGCGTTTAACCCCCGAACGCGAAAACATGTTTCGATCCGTTTTTCAACGGGATCGTGATCGTATTATCCACGCCTCGGCCTTTCGGCGGCTCAAACATAAAACCCAAGTTTTTGTGGCAGACGAAGGTGATTATTTCCGCACGCGGTTAACCCATACGTTAGAGGTGGCCCAAGCCGCGCGCGCAATCGCGCGGGCCTTAGGTGTGAACGAAGATCTTACCGAAACTGTGGCATTGGCCCACGATTTGGGCCACCCGCCCTTTGGCCACGCGGGGGAAAAGGTGCTGGCAATGCTCATGTCCACTTATGGCGGGTTTGACCATAACGCTCAGGCGATTCGCATCGTAACTGATCTGGAACGGCACTATGCGGATTTCGACGGGCTAAACCTGACGTGGGAGGCACTTGAAGGCATTGCCAAACACAATGGCCCCGTTGCCGCGCCAATCCCATGGGCCTTGGCGGCCTATGTCGCCCGCCACGATTTGGAATTAGCCGCCCACGCAGGGGCCGAAGCGCAAGTGGCCGCAATCGCCGATGACATCGCCTATAACCATCACGATTTACAGGATGGATTGCGCGCCGGGTTATTCACGCCGGGGGATTTGGGAAACCTTCCTATCTTGGATGGTTGTTTCGCACAGGTCCAGGCACGTTACCCAAACCTTGACCCCACGCGCCGCCGTCATGAGGTTTTGCGCCGGTTTTTCGACATCTTGGTGGCGGATGTGATAAAAACGACGCGGGATAATTTGGCGGATTTAGCCCCAAAATCGGTTGCCGATATTCGCGGGGCAAGCCGTCAAATGGTGGCGTTTTCAAAGACACTTACCCATGATCTGGGCATCATCCGCGATTTTTTGCATCATCGCATGTATCGCGCCCCGCATGTGATGGCCATGCGCGCACAGGCCGCCGATATTCTGACCGGCCTGTTTCACCATTTCTTGAAACATCCCAACACATTGCCACAGGAATGGCGGGCAATGGCCACTGATTTAACGCCCCCCGCGTCGCCCACTGCCCTGGCCCGTTTAATCAGCGATTATATCGCTGGCATGACCGATCGTTTTGCGTTCGACTGTTACCGGCGGTTCGTTTCCGCCGAGATGGGGAAAGATAGGTTTGATTGACGCGCGCGCCCGCCATGATACACCGCACCGCAGAAAAGATAAGGATCATGGCATGAACGTGTTTTCAGACATGCGTCAAACCATTTTTGATGCGCTTGCGGCGCTGATCAATCAAAACGTGCTGCCCGCGGGGTTAGAAACACACAATGTTGTCGTTGAACCGTCGCGTGATCCCGCCCATGGCGATATGGCCACCAATGCCGCCCTTGTTTTGTCACGGCGGGCCAACATGCCCCCCCGCGATATTGCGCACGCCCTGGCAGACGTGTTGCGCGATGACGTGCGGATTGACACCGCCGATGTCGCAGGGCCCGGGTTTATCAACCTACGCCTGTCCGCCGATGCCTGGCGGGGCGTTTTGGGCGGTATCCTCGCCCTGGGCAACGCATATGGCCGCAGCGATTGGGGAAATGGCCGCCGGGTCAATGTGGAATACGTTTCGGCCAATCCCACGGGGCCGCTGCATGTGGGCCATGGACGGGGCGCCGTTTTGGGCGATGCCTTGGCCAGTTTGTTGGAATTTAGCGGCCACGATGTGACACGCGAATACTATATCAACGATGGGGGCGCACAGGT
Source organism: uncultured Jannaschia sp. (assembly GCA_937916365.1). GTDB lineage: Bacteria > Pseudomonadota > Alphaproteobacteria > Rhodobacterales > Rhodobacteraceae > JANSYL01. Next base: position 5,649 of record CALFSY010000262.1, read on the forward strand.
CGATGTTTTGGCGCGCTCTGTCTATTTGCGTTATCTTGAGGCGCACGGCCAAAAAGTCGCCTTTGCCGAGGGCACGTATCCGGGCGATTACCTAGTCTCCGTTGGGAAGGCCTTGAAAGATAGGGTAGGCGATCGTTTCGTTGGACAAAACGAAAACGTGTGGCTATCCGAAATTCGGGATTTCGCCACCGATGCCATGATGGTCATGATCCGGGCGGATTTGGCCCTACTCGGCATTACGATGGATGTCTTTTACAGTGAAAAATCGCTTTATGGCACCGGGCGGGTTGAGGCCGCCATCGACGATTTGCGGGCCAAGGGTCTGATCTATGAGGGCGTGTTAGACCCACCCAAAAGCAAAATGCCCCAGGATTGGGAACCCCGCAAACAAACCTTGTTCAAATCCACCGCCCATGGCGATGATGTGGATCGCCCCGTGCAGAAATCCGATGGATCGTGGACGTATTTTGCCCCCGATATTGCCTATCATTATGATAAAATTTCCAGAGGTTTTGATGAATTGATCGACGTTTTCGGCGCCGATCATGGTGGATATGTCAAACGGATGAAGGCTGCGGTTTCTGCGCTGTCAGATGGGCGCGTGCCGCTTGACGTGAAATTGACACAGCTGGTCAAACTTAAACAGGGAGACGCAGAATTAAAAATGTCAAAACGTGCGGGCACGTTCGTGACATTGCGTGATGTGATCGACATGGTGGGGGCCGATGTTACCCGTTTTGTAATGCTAACACGCAAAAACGATGCGCCGCTTGATTTCGATGTGGAAAAAGTGCGTGAACAATCCAAGGACAATCCCGTTTTCTACGTGCACTATGCCTATGCGCGTATTCAATCGGTGCTGCGCAAGGCGGCCGAGGCCGGCATCGACCTGCGGGTGGATGACCTTAGCCCCATCACTGATTCGGCGGAATTTGCCTTGATAATAAAACTTAGCGAATGGCCACGGCTTGTTGAAACGGCGGCCCAGGCGCGCGAACCCCATCGTGTGGCATTCTATCTTTATGACCTGGCCGGTCTGTTTCACGCCCTATGGAACAGGGGCAATACCGACCCACGTTTACGTTTTGTTCAAGAGGCTGATGCAAAAACGACCGCGGCCAAGGTTGCCCTATTGCGTGCCACGGCGATTGTAATTTCAAACGGATTTGATATACTAGGTATTGATCCGGTCGAAAAAATGTGAATCGCAAGACCTCAAACACAAGAGGCGAAAGATCATCACATAACACCGAATCATGAGCAGGATAACCGGCCAGGACACGCAATAAAATAGCGGCCAGTGCCGGGATGAGGCAGAGGCAGTTATGGCAGATATCGATTATTTCGATGATGGATACCGGTATGGGGCACGTCACCCCTATGATCGGCCCCCCATATACGAAGACGACCTTGACGGGGCGCATATGGGTTCTGGGCGACTGTTTCGATGGTTTGGGGCATTGATGTCGATCGCTATTGTGGGCGGCATGTGTTTTTGGGCCTGGGAACTTATGGCCCGCGACGTTACCAATGTGCCGATCATCCAAGCGTTAGAGGGCCCAACACGTGTGCGCCCGGATGATCCAGGCGGGATCGAAATGCCAAACCAAGGTTTGTCCGTCAATCGTATCGTCGAAGGTGGCGAAGCCGCCCCAACATCCGATCGTGTGGTGTTGGCCCCGCCCCCCGTTGAAATTGCAGCGGTTGATCTGGCCTCTACCGTAGCCTTGATGTCCGACGATCAACTGTCGCAGCTTACCCCCAACGTGGGGGAAGATGGCGCCGGGGTGGCGCCGGCGCTGCAAACAGCGGCGGTTTTTGTGCAAGGCGGGGTTGGGCGTTCCGTGCGACCTTCGACGCGCCCTGCAACGTTGCGCGTTCAGCCCGCCCAAACCACCACTCCGATCTTAAGCACATCCGAAGGTGTGGATCTATCCCCCGCGGATTTATTGCCCGGCACGCGGTTGGTTCAACTGGGCGCCTTTGACAGTACCGCGACCGCACAGCGTGAATGGGATATTTTGGCGGGCCGCTTTCCCGAATTCCTTGGCGGGCGGCATCGCGTGATTGAACGGGCGTCTGTCAGCGGGCAAATATTTTATCGCCTGCGCACCCACGGCTTTGATAATTTGGCACAAACCCGCGACTTTTGTGCCCAGCTTGTCGCCCGTGGGGCCGCCTGCATCCCGGTTCTGGTGCGCTAAATCATGGCCCAAGCGGCGGCAATCTTGGGATGTGCCGGCCCGTCGCTTGACCGTGAAGAAGCCGCCTATTTCGCAGCGGCGCAGCCATGGGGATTTATCCTATTTGCCCGAAATGTGGAAACGCCTGACCAACTGCACGGGTTGACCCACGATCTGCGCGCCGCTGTGGGGCGCAACGCTCTCATTCTCATCGATCAAGAAGGCGGTCGTGTGCAACGTTTGCGGTCGCCTTTCTGGCGCGAATGGCAACCTGCCCTGGATCAGATGTGGATCGTGGCACATGCTGGCTCTGCCGCCGCCCTGCGCGCGATGTATCTGCGATCTCGTCTGATTGCGCATGAATTACATGCCATGGGGATTGATGCCAACTGTGCCCCCTTGGCCGATGTGGCCCGGCCCGGCACCCATCCAATTTTACACAACAGGCTATATGGGAGCACCGCCGAAACAGTCGCGCAAGCAGGGGCCAGTGTCGCCGCAGGTTTGCTGGACGGCGGCGTGATACCAATTCTAAAACATATGCCCGGGCATGGGTTAGCAACAGTTGATAGCCATGAAACCCTGCCGCGTGTTGCCGCCGAACGGGCAACGCTAGAGAATGTTGATTTCGCCGCCTTTCGCCCGTTGGCCCATTTGCCGTTGGGTATGACCGCCCATGTGGTTTACGACGCGATTGATCCCAACCTGCCGGGCACAGTGTCGCCCGATGTGATTGCGTTGATACGCACACAGATAGGATTTGATGGTCTTTTGATGACCGATGACATATCCATGGGTGCCTTGCGCGGGCCGGTTGGCCCACGCGCCGCAGACGCCCGCGCGGCCGGATGCGATATTATCCTGCATTGCAACGGGGTGCGCGCGGAAATGGACGCGGTATTGGCCCATTGCGGTGTATTATCCGGCCCCGCAGCCGTGCGGGCGCAGATCGCCCTAGATGCGCGGCGCCCGCCCCACCCGCTTGACATCGCGCAGGCAGAGGCCGAATTTACCGCCCTGACCGATCCTATGCACACGGTAAACGAATCAGACGGAACACCACATGCCTAACCCCCCCATTGCGGCCAATTCCAACGGCGATGATGACATCGCCGTGCGCCGCTATGCAGAGGCATTGGTCGTTGATGTAGACGGGTTTGAAGGCCCGCTTGATCTGC
>CALFSY010000263.1 GCA_937916365.1 uncultured Jannaschia sp.
GAGGTTGAATATCCATTTGGTCCTTATGACACAGTAATCGACATAGGGGCCAATGTTGGTGAATTTGCCCTGGCACTTTCGCCCCATGCGCGGCGTATAATTGCCATTGAACCTGATCCGGATTGTTTTGCATGTCTCGTCAAAAATACACAACATATGGACAATATCACCGCAGTTCAAACGATCCTATGGTTTGAAAAAACAGAGCTTGAATTTCACACGGCGCCTAAAAGTGCCGATAGTTCTGTTTTTGAACCGGATAGTGGCGATGTTGGAGTGACTGTAACGCTGCCCGCCCGAACACTTGATTCATAACGCTGCCCGCCCGAACACTTGATTCATTATGTGATCAACTGGGATTATCGGATATTTCATTGATTAAACGTGATGCAGAGGGCGCAGAACCCGAGGTTCTGCGCGGTGCGATTGATACGCTTGCACACACGAACCTTGTAGCCATTGACACAGGCCCAGAACGGGGTGGTGCGCGCACACATCAAAGTTGTGCTGCGATACTGAATGAACATGGATTCACGGTTTCCGATACAATGCCAAGCCAACGCCACATAACAATCGGTCGGCGAATGTCATGAATGGACGTATCATTGTCATTATCTTTTTAGGATTTGTTACCATACTTGGTGTGGCCCTTTGGTATGCGCAAACCTGGGCCTATTATCGACCGGTGCACGACACAACACTCCCCATCACACTGACCACAGGGGCAGAGATGGCGGTGCAAACCACATCCTTTGAAGGGATCAATGCAACATCGTCGCCCATCCGGTATCGCGCATGTTTTACGTTAACAGCGGCCGCAAACGATATTCGCACCACCGCGATGCCCTATGATGATCCCGTGCCGTTGACCGCGCCACGGTGGTTTGATTGTTTCGATGCTGTCGCACTTGGCACGGCGTTAGAGGATAATACCGCCACTGCATTTCTTTCTAGGAAAGATATTCACCCCGGCGTTGATCGTGTGATCGCCTTATTGCCCGATGGTCGCGGTTTCGCGTGGCATCAGCTTAACGATACCTTCCGCGATTAAAGTGTGGGGTGAAGGGCAAACATTTTGCCCGATTGATGGCATTAAGCGCTAGGTTATTTCGGCGAAGACCTGATGTAATGCAGCGTCCAGTTTTTCAAACATTTCGTCCATCTGTGTATCCGTCAAAATAAATGGTGGGCACAACACGATGGATTGGCCCAAAGGTCGGCAAATAAGGCCATGATCGGTGCAGGTGTTGGCGATACGTTCCGATACACTGTCATGCGATCCAAACGGTGTTTTTGTGGCATGGTCACGCACGGCCTCTAACGCCCACATATAGCCCACACCGCGCAGTTCCCCGATGTTGGGGTGTTTGGCGATTTCGGCCAAACCGGCCTGCATCCGAGGTGCGCCCACCCGCACCCGATCCATCAAACCTTGATTGAGTATAATGTCGATGGCCTTTAACGCCACGGCACATCCCACCGGATGGCCCGATGTGGTAAACCCATGTGGAAATTCTTCGATTGGGTCAATGGCGGCCTGCAGCCGCGTCGCCAAATCGGGGCCCAATATCACCGCCCCCATGGGGAAATACCCCGCCGTCAACGCCTTTGACGCAATGATCGCATCCGGCATAAAATCATAGGTGTTACACCCCCACACCGCACCGGTGCGCCCAAAACCGCATATAACCTCGTCCGAAATGAATGGAATATCATACCGTTTTAAGATCGGGGCAATCGCCTGAAAATACCCATCGGGGGGTGGAATGACACCGCCGGCGCCCTGCACAGGTTCGGCAAAAAAACCGGCGATGGTATCGGCGCCTTCGCGGTTGATTGTTGCCTCTAACTCTGTGGCCAATCGCGCGGTAAATTCTGCCACGGTTTCACCGGTGCGCCCTTCGCGCCAATAATGTGGGCAAGTTAGGTGGATGAACCCTGGCAACGGCAACCCAAACACCGCATTATATGGTTTACCGGTCATCGACGCCGCAACGGCGGTAACCCCATGATAGCCGTTCCAATGCGTTAGGATTTTGCGCGCCTGCGTGCGCCCGTGGGCGTAATTCATAAACCACAGCATTTTAACCATGGTGTCATTCGCCTCGGACCCAGAATTGGTATAAAAAACCTTGCCATTTGGAAATGGTGACACATCAATCAATGTTTCGGATAACGCCACCGTTTGATCGGACATACGTCCGAAAAATGCGTGATAGCCCGGAAACCGGTCGTATTGTGCCTTGGCGGTGGCGGCCAGGTCGGGGTGATCAAACCCCGCCACCATATTCCAAAGGCCGGAATTGGCATCAAGGTAGCGTTTTCCGTTCGTATCCACGATATAAGGCCCGTCGCCATGGGTCACCACAACTGTGCCACGTTTGGCAATCGAAGGTAGGTCGGTAAACCCATAAAGCGAAACCGCCGCAGCGCGAGTTTCCCAGGATTGGTTGGAAAGACGGTTCATCGTGAAATCTTTGACACAAGTGATGCAAGCAGACCTTAGGTGGCCCTAAACGACAAGGTTATCGTGGTTCGCATACAACCGCAATCTAACTGCACGATGATATGTGTATGATCCTACGTATGGCAGGCGGGCGTTTTTGCAAAACAACAGTCCCCCGCCCCTGCCCCACTCCCTATTTTGGATGCGAGCGCACCGCCACCCGATCAGGTGCCGTAAGCGCGGGTTTCTCCCATCACATCTTCGGCGGCGGACAAAAGCGCGTGCACGATGAAATCAAGCTCTGGCTGTTTCAACCGTGCAGGCAAACGCACATCGCAGGCCCGCATTAACATTTCGCGCGTTTGCGGCAAATCGGGTTGGCCCCCGGGAATAAACCGCCAATTCCAAAACGCGCGCGCATTGTCCGTGGATAAGCCAAAGATTTGCACCTTAACGCCGCGCGCCTCGGCGGCATCGGCAAACATTTGCGCCTGTGTATCGGTATCAAATCCGACCAGGTTAAATTGGATCGAATCGGGGGCGCGTGTTTCGGGGGACAGGGCATCGGGCACATACATCCACGGCGATGTATTCAACAGGCGCGCAACATAATCGTGGTTCGCGCGGCCATCGCGCACACGGCGCGCAACCTCGGGCAACTGTGGGCGAATAACCGCCGCGCTTAGGTTTTGCATCCGCATGTTGTAAAGTGGCAGCTCATTCTGCCACTTGGCAAAGGCCGCGTTTAGCGCAGGATCGTTCCCATGTTTTTTCCAGTTGTGTTCATACGCGCCCGACATAATGACGGCCCGCGCCACCAAATCAGGATCGTTTGAGATCAAAATGCCGCCCTCGCCCGCGTTCACCAATTTATAGGATTGAAAACTAAAACACCCCATGGCGCCGATCGTGCCAATTTTACGATCATGCCATAATGTGCCCAAGGAATGCGCCGCATCTTCGATCACCGGCACGTCGGCAGCGTCGCACAATGCCATGATCGCATCCATGTCCGATGTATGGCCGCGCATATGGCTGATGATGACGGCGCCGATGGTGGTATCCAGTTTCGCCTTAAAGTCTGCCATATCAATACGATAATTTTCGCCCACCTCAACCAAAACGGGCTGACAATTCGCGTGCACAATGGCCGATGGCACGGCGGCAAATGTAAAAGCGGGGATCAAAACGCGCGTGCCAGGCGCCAGGTCCAGCGCACGCAGGCCCAGGAAAATCGCCGCCGAACATGACGACACGGCCAACGCGTACTTCACACCCATCAACGCGGCAAAATCCTGTTCCAACAACGTCACTGGCGCATCCGATGGGGCGGTGTAACGAAACAAATCACCCGATGTAAGCAAACGATCAATATCAGCACGCGCCGCGGGGGGGATGGATTCTGCGTCGTAGACATTCGGTGCCAAAGCCATGATTTCACCTTTTCGAAATATCAGTTTTCGATTTTCTTATATTACAACCTTATCTGAAATGCCAAGCACGAATTAATAAGGCCGCATAACCTTTGCGATGTGTGGCCCATGGTCATCGTTTTGCACGTTGGTATTACAGTCTAAAATCAACGCAACAAACAATGTGGCAAAGAAAAACCTTTGCCTTAAATCCCCAAACGATCCCGTAGGGCATACCATGTCATCGCCGTGGCCAATAGCGGCGCGCGCAACACGGGCCCCCCAAAAAATCGCGGTGTTGGCACGCGGGCCAGTAAGTCAAACCCTGCCCTGTCGCCCCCAATCGCCGCCGCGATCATTTTTCCCGCCAGGGTTGCCAACGCAACGCCATGCCCGGAATATCCCGATGCCGTCCATACCCCCGGGTGCGGTGCGCCAAGATACGGCATCCGTGTCATAGTAATGGCCAATGTGCCGCCCCAGGCATGGGTGATACGCACATCCGAGAGGTGCGGGAACGTTTGGCACAATGGTTTACGCACCAGTGCCGCGATATTTTTTGGAAAACGGTACCCATAACTTTCGCCGCCGCCGAACAGTAGGCGATGATCGGGCGTGGATCGGTAATAATTGACGACAAATCGGTCATCGGCCACAGCGATTGGGCGGCGGAGGGCCGCACCCGTTGGTAAAGGTTCGGTTGCAATCACAAATGAATTTATGGGCATAACGTGTTTCGCCGATTCGGCGGAAAGCCCCCCTAAATACCCATTACACGCCAATAGGATGTGATCGGCCTCAACCCAACCATGCGCGGTTGTGGCACGGCGTGGGCCGATGTGTTGCACCAGGCTGTCCTCATATATCACCGCACCTGCGTTTTCGGCCAATCCTGCCACCCCAAAGGCAAAGGCCAAAGGGTTCAAATGCCCCGACATTGGATCAAAAACGCCGCCCGCGTAGACATCGGTGTTTACATATTCCGCCACACCATCGCGATTGAACGGCACAAGATGCGGATAGGCATAGTTTTTTGCCAGATAATCGGCGTGACGGTGCAAATGATCGCGTGCCTTTGCCCGCCATGCCATATCGGCCGCACCTGATTGCCAATCACAGGCGATATTGCCCGCAACACTCAAATCCCGAACCAACGCAACCGATTCGAGCGACACTGTAAACAACCGCCGCGCATCGTCGCGGCCCACCATGGTTTCCAGCGCCATTTGATCAACGCGATGGCCCGCCAAAACCTGGCCACCATTGCGGCCAGAGGCCCCAAATCCCACGCGCCGGGCCTCTAACACCACAACGGATCGGCCCGCGCGCGCCAAATGCAACGCTGCGGACAGGCCGGTATATCCGCCGCCCACCACGCAAACATCCGCACGCACACGGCCCCGCAGCGGCGGGTTGGGGGCGGGCATGGGCGTTGTGGCGGCATACCAACTGTGCGGATACCCCCCCGAACGCCGCCCTGGGGTATCATTGGCAAACAATAGGTTCATCTGCACCAGCGAATTACCGTGGTTTTGATCTGTGATTTATACTGTCTCGCCTATCCTTGACAGAACATAAATCGTCGTGTTCGGTGCCACGAATCCAACGTTAGTAAAAGCAAAATTTCGATCGGGGCGACCCATGCGCAAAATCATCATCGACACCGACCCCGGGCAGGACGATGCCGTTGCCATCCTTTTGGCGTTGGCCAGCCCCGGGGAAATTGAGGTTTTGGGCATCACGGCGGTGGCCGGAAACGTGCCCTTGGCGTTGACCGCGAGAAATGCGCGCATTGTGTGCGACGTGGCGGGGCGAAACGACATTCCCGTTTTTGCGGGGTGCGACCGCCCTCTGCGCGGGGCGTTGGTCACGGCGGAACATGTGCACGGCAAAACCGGGTTGGACGGGCCGATTTTGCCCGATCCAACCTTTCCGCTGCAACCACAGCATGGGGTGGATTTTATCGTTGATACAGTGCGCGCGGCCCCTGCTGGCACAGTGACCCTATGCGCGTTGGGGCCGTTGACCAACCTTGCCACGGCGTTCACAAATGCGCCCGATATTGCGCCGCGCCTACAAGAAATCGTTTTGATGGGCGGCGCGTATTTTCAGGTGGGCAATGTGACCCCAACCGCCGAATTCAACATCTATGTTGACCCAGAGGCCGCCGCGGTTGTGTTCGATTCCGGCGTGCCGATCACAGTGATGCCATTGGATGTGACGCACAAAATCCTAATAACCCCACCGCGCAATCAGGCCTTTCGTGATATAGGCACAGTGGTGGGCCAAACTGTGGCGGAATGGACCGCGTTTTATGAACGCTTTGATAAAGAAAAGTATGGGGCCGATGGGGCGCCGCTGCACGATCCATCGGTCATCGCCTATGTGATTCAACCGGCGCTTTTTTCTGGCCGTCACGTGAATGTCGCGGTTGAAACCCAATCGCTCCTTACCCGTGGCATGACTGTCGCCGATTGGTGGGGCGTGACCGACCGCGCGCCCAACGCCACATTTATGGGCGATGTTGACGCCGATGGATTTTTTGCCCTGTTGACCGAACGGTTGGCACGGTTGTAGGCCCTAGAAATCTGTGCCTTGTGCCCCTACATCCCAGGGCAAAGCAAAGATTGATCATTCCATGACTGTCCATTTCCCGTTCGACAATACCTACGTGCGTCTGCCCGCACGGTTTTTTACGCGGCAAATGCCCGTGCCGGTGTCGGCCCCATCGCTAATCGCGGTTAATCGACCGTTGGCCGCCACGTTGGGCATCACATTGCCCGATACCGATGCCGCGATTGCCGCGCTTTTCGCGGGGAATACGGTACCCCAAGGGGCGGAACCATTGGCCCAGGTTTATGCCGGCCATCAATTTGGCGGATGGGCGCCGCAACTGGGCGATGGGCGCGCCGTAATGTTGGGCGAGGTTGTGGCCCCCAATGGCGCACGATTTGATGTGCAACTAAAAGGGGCGGGGCACACGCCCTATTCCCGCATGGGTGATGGGCGCGCCTGGCTAGGCCCCGTTTTGCGGGAATATATTGTGTCCGAGGCAATGGCGGCAATGGGCATTCCAACCACGCGCGCGTTGGCCGCCGTGGCCACGGGCGACAGCGTGATGCGCGAACCGGGGCCTTTGCCGGGCGCGGTGTTCACGCGGATTGCCGCATCGCACATACGGGTGGGCACGTTTCAATACTTTGCCGCGCGACAGGATGTGCAGGCGCTTGACCATCTTACCCAACACAGTATCGCGCGCCATTATCCAGGGGCAACGGGGCCTGCGGATTTGCTCGACTCTGTGATTGAGGCGCAGGCAAATTTGGTGGCCAAATGGATGGGGGTGGGATTTATCCATGGGGTGATGAACACCGATAACATGGCAATTTCGGGCGAAACCATTGATTACGGCCCCTGTGCATTTTTGGATGCGTATCATCCGGATAAGGTGTTTTCATCAATCGACCATTTCGGCCGCTATGCCTATGCCAATCAACCGAAAATCGCGGTGTGGAACCTGGCGCAATTTGCGACCACGTTGCTGCCGCTTATGCCCGGTAAAGAACAAGCGATCGAAGCCTTTACCGCCGCGGTTGAGGGATTTGAGGCAAAGTTCACCACCGCATGGCATGGCATATTACGTGCCAAATTGGGCCTGGCGCACACCGAACCGGGTGATATTGATCTGGCCTTTGATTTATTGGATCGCATGGCCGCAAATCAGGCTGATTTCACACGAACCTT